>NZ_JBQRUM010000007.1:0-223386 GCF_053485795.1 Thalassotalea ganghwensis | reverse complement strand
TTTTGTCTAGCGACAATAGCACTGTGGTACCACCTGATCCCATTCCGAACTCAGAAGTGAAACGCAGTCGCGCCGATGGTAGTGTGGGAGTTCCCATGTGAGAGTAGGTCATCGCTAGACTCCTATTAAAAAAGCCCGATACATACGTGTCGGGCTTTTTGCATCTTTAAGTGTCCCTGCTAATTACTTCAAATTTATTCTATGGATAACAAGCTTTAAGTCATATCAGCTATTTAATCTATTTCGAATAGATGCGTTTATAAAGCTTTTATTGATTATCAATGTTACCATTTATATTATTTTAATATGTACGGTTGTTATGGCAATAAACTGGTTTCCTGGGCATATGCATAAAGCCCAAAAAGAGATTAAAGAAATCCTTCCACAAATTGATGTGGTTATCGAAGTTTGCGATGCAAGGATCCCCTTTAGTAGTGAAAACCCAATGATCACTGAAATACGCGGTGATAAACCTCTTATTAAGATTCTAAATAAATCTGATTTGGCGGATCCTATCATTACTCAACAATGGCTTGAGTATTTTAAGTCACAACGTAATGTTCAAGCGATAGCGTTAACTACTGAGAATCCAATGGTAGCTAAAACTATTCCTCAAATGATTAAAGATTTGGTGCCAAATAAGAATGAAGCGGGCAAACAGATAAATGCTGTGATCATGGGGATCCCAAATGTTGGTAAGTCGACATTGCTTAATACATTGGTTGGAAAAGCAAAGGCAAAAGTCGGGAATGAACCTGCCGTCACTAAAGGACAGCAACGAATTCGTCTGGAAGATGGACTATATCTCTACGATACCCCAGGGATGCTCTGGCCTAAAATAGTAAACGAAAATAGTGGCTATCGTTTAGCGATTACCAGTGCTGTAAAAGATACTGCTTATGACCATGATGACATCGCTTGTTTTGCAGCAGAGTACTTATTGAAAAACTATCCTCAGCGTCTTGAACAACGATATGATATTGACGAGTTACCAGAACGAGAGGTTGAACTTATCGAAGAAGTTGGACGTAGAAGAGGGTGTATTAGAAGTGGTGGACACGTTGATTTCCATAAAGCTTCTGCAATATTGATTAATGAAATTCGTGATAAAACGTTAGGGGAATTGAGTTTTGAAACTCCTGAAATCGTAGAACAAGAACAAGTGTATTTTGCAGAACTTGAACAAAAAAAACAGGCCGAACGTGAAGCTCGTAAGCAAGCAAGAGGACGCGGCCGAAAGAATAAACCTAAAAAGGGGCGATAAAGCAATGACGACAAACTTTGAGCTAGACCCATTGTTGCAGAAAGATTGTATTGAGTTATTAGACTTACCGTTATCTAAGTTACTGTTGATGAATGATAGTCAATATCCATGGTTTATTTTGGTGCCAAGAATTGCAGATATCAATGAAATTTATCAGTTGGAATGGCAAGAGCAACAACAGTTATTGAATGAATCAAGTTTATTAGCTGAATTTTTAATGCAGCATTATCATGGCGATAAACTAAATATTGGTGCATTAGGGAATATTTGCAAACAACTGCACTTACATCATGTGGTAAGGTTCCAGTCAGATAAAGCGTGGCCAAAACCTATTTGGGGAGTTCATGCCGTTGAACCCTATCAAACCAAACAAATAGAACAGATTAAAAAGGACATCATTCCTGCATTAAAAACGATTCTAATGCAGGAATGAAAATTTTAGTTAAGCGACGTTCTCATGGAGACTTTCAATAGCGTCAAGCGATTGCTTTAAATCTGCGATCATATCTTCAACGTTTTCCAAGCCAGCAGAAATTCTTATTAAACCATCACTAATACCTGCATCTCGGCGCTCTTCATCAGAATATGGTGAGTGCGTCATTGATGCGGGATGTTGAATCAACGACTCAGCATCACCCAAGCTGACGGCGATAGAAAATAACTTCATTCGATTGATAAACGCTGCGCCACCGGCCAAATCAGTTTTCAATTCAAAGGCAATCACACCGCCGGCTGCTTTCATTTGATTACCAATGAAGGGGAAACCTGAGTGAGAAGCTAAGCCAGGGTAGTAAACTTTTTCCACCATTGGGTGGCTTTCTAAATATTCTGCCACGTGTTGAGCGTTTTGACAGTGACGCTCAACACGTATTGGCAGGGTTTTTAACCCTCTAAGAATAAGCCATGCATCATGTGGGCTCATCGTTGCGCCAATATCTTTTAATGCAGTAAGTTTAATGTGCTCAATCATTTCTTTGGTACCACAAATGATACCAGCAACAACGTCACCATGACCATTAAGGTATTTTGTTGCACTGTGAATAACAATATCAGCACCATACTTTTTTGGTTGCTGCAGCACTGGCGTCATAAAGGTATTGTCTACTACAGATATCAGTTTATGCTGTTGAGTAATGGCGAGGATCTTTTCAAGATCGAGAACTTCGAGGTTAGGGTTGATAGGGCTTTCTAAAAAGACCATTTTTGTATTGGGTTTAATAGCTGCGGTAATGTTTTCCGGGTTTGCCATATCAACAAAGCTTGCTTCAATACCAAATTTAGTCAGCATATGGCTAATTAATGCAAAGGTACAGCCATAGACAGCGTTTGAAGAAATAATATGGTCACCTGCTGATAAGTTTGCAAGTAAAGCACCTGAGACTGCAGCCATCCCTGTTGCAGTAGCCGCAGCATCTTCCATTCCTTCCATCTCTGCTACTCGCATCTCTAATTGACGAGTAGTCGGGTTGCCCAATCGCGTGTAGATATAACCAGAAGATTCACCAGCGAAACGCTGGGCGCCTTGCTCTGCGTTATCAAATATAAAAGTCGATGTCTGGTATAAGGGGGTCGCTAAAGATCCAAATTGCTCGTCGTTGATACGACCTGAATGAATAGCTTGAGTTTCGATATGCTTGCTGTAAGTCATTATATTCTCTTGGTTATAGGTTTTTATTATTTTAGTTAGCACTTAATATGTTCTTAGCAAAAGGTGAGCCATTTAAAATATTTAATATAAATCAATGGTTTAGATTTTATTCAGATTATGATTAATAACCCTTTGTAATATATTTATTACATTGATTTGGTAGGAAGGTAATAAAACCCTTAAAATCTATGCCCTAAACCTTTAAAAATAGTAATCCTTTTAAATTTGTCATATATTTATGACTAGTAATAAATATATGACATGAGATTAGCGCAATAAATGAAAGTAAAAATAACCTCCCTTGATAGGATCGGGATCAGTCAAGAGATACTTGCAGTATTTGCGGGAAAATCTTGGAATGTCAAAGCTATTGAAGTTGAGCGTCATCACACTTTTGTCAATATTGATAATAATAAAGTATCTATTGAATTAATACATGAGTCGCTTAGTCATATAGCGGGTTATTCTCATTGTGAAGCCATAGCGTTAATGCCATCTCAATTGAGAGAGAATCACTTATATACATTATTAGATCGATTACCCGACCCGCTAATTGATGTTGACGCTAATGGTATTATTCTCGCTTTAAATAACAATGCCAATAAGTTGTTTAGTGAAAGCCGTGATGATGTAATTGGTAAGAAACTATCACAGTATCTTGACTTTCCGCTTCCATTACCAGATGAACAAAATGAGTACAGTGTAAACATTAGTATTCATAGCAAGCTTTACATAGCGGATGTTAATCCAGTAGTTGTTGATAATAGTGTCAATGGCGCAGTCATTATATTGCGTTCAACTCATCAAATGGGTAGGCAATTGTCCGTGATGCAAAGTGATGTTCACCAGGGCGCACATAGTATAGTAGGGCAATCATCAACGCTAAAATTAGTGATTGATCAAACGTTAAAGTTTGCTGATATGAATTTACCGGTCTTAATTCTTGGTGAAACTGGCACCGGAAAAGAGTTGTTTGCCAAGTCATTACATTTTTCTAGTCAGCGACGCAACGCGCCATTTTTATCTATTAATTGTGCTAGTTTGCCAGAGCACCTGTTGGAAAGTGAGTTGTTTGGTTATGAATCGGGAGCCTTTACAGGTGCCAATAAGGCCGGTAAGCCAGGGCTTTTCGAACTAGCGTCAGGCGGTACGGTATTTCTTGATGAAATTGCTGAAATGTCAGTGTATTTACAAGCGAAGTTATTACGATTTTTACAAGATTATCGATTCAGAAGAATTGGTGGAACGAAAGAAATTATTGCTGATGTAAAAATAGTTAGTGCGAGCCATCAAAATTTTGAAAAGCTAATTGAGCAAAAACAATTTCGAGAAGATTTATTTTATCGATTAAATGTACTTAGACTCGAGATCCCTTCTTTGCGAAAAAGAGCCGAAGATATTCCATTGCTAGTTGACCATTTCCTTAAGAATGCCGCCAAACATGTAAATACAAGTCCGCCAATGGTGACACCTGAAGCCATGCGAGCGATGAAGTCTTATGCGTGGCCTGGAAATATTCGCGAGCTTGAAAATACGTTATTTAGATTAGTGGCATTAAATGGTGAGCAAAAAATTACTGAAAAAGATGTGAAACATGTGATGCGAGCGAAACCAAATAATACAAATCAGTTTAGTCATGCTGAAGAGAGCGATGTTAAAGACTGGCATAGTGCTCAACAGGCTTTTGAAAAGCAATTGCTTACCCGTTTATATCCTCACTACCCAACGACGCGTAAGCTAGCAGAAAGATTAAATGTTTCTCACAACAAAATAGCGATGAAACTACGCGAATACGGTATTAGACGCTAACGAGCCCACCTTTTAATAATCATTTCTCACTTAGTTGAGTTTACGCAACGTGACTGATGGTATTGGGGCTTATCTTTGTTTCTGAATTGTTTCTGTTTCGTTTAGTTGTTTGATTTGGATTGACCGAATGGTTAGGATCGCGGCCTTTTGAAATATACTACCTCGAGGTAGCCAGCATTGAGCAACATTTTTTCTTTAGTCTATGCAAGCAAAATAACAAACTGTTTGAAGGACTCTTATGAAATAGAAAGAGTTTTACAGACTTCTAGAATAAACAACGCGTCACAGCAAATCACAGGAATTTTGTTGTGTAACCTTAATAATTGTCTTCAATACATTGAGGGAACAAAATCCGAAATTGATAAGTTATTTGAGAAGATACTGAAAGATAGGCGTCACTATAATGTAGTTAAAGTTGCTGAAGCGCATATGACTCAAAGGCGGTTTGGACGTTGGGATATGGGGTTCTTTATTGCGCGAGAAAATCAATTTGACTTTTTGCCTTCTTGTTGGACGACATTAAATGAAGTTCAAGCATTAAATGTGATTAATATTGCAGAGCAAGCTCATCAAAATGATAATATGGACATATTTTATCGCTTGGGGTGAGCCATCGAATGACGGTTAATACTGAGCTTATTAATTTTAATTGTCTACGAACTTCATTTAAGTAAAGCTGCACTAGTGCTCAAGTAATTGATAAAGCACTTGTTTGACATATTCTGGTTCAAATGGTTTATCACACAGTGCATTAACACCGTCAGCCTCAATATTAGCTAAATGCGTATCTTTGCTTTCACTTGTTACCATTAATATCGGAATATGGGACTGTTGGCTTTGCTCGCGGATAAATTTAGTTAATGCTCTACCATCCATTTCCGGCATATTAAAATCAGTGACCACTAAATCAAACATCTGTTCTTTTATTATGCTAATTGCCTCACTACCATCGGCAGCTTCGGTGATCTTTAATAAGCCAAGGTTATTTAATACTCTTTTAATAAATTTTCGGGCTAAAGCACTATCATCGACTAGCAATACGCGAATTTGATGGACGTCAAAATGATCTAATTCAATTTCATCTACGCTTAATAAATCAATGGTGGTGTTAATCGCATAATGAAGATGATCTGTGGTAAATGGTTTGGGAAGTATCGCGACAACACCTGATTGCTTAAATTCTTCTAGATGTTCACGGCGATGTTCACTAGAAACCAACATGAAAGGAGTTTCGGCCATTGTTTCTTCACCGCGAATATAGCGAAGTAACTCTAACCCTGTACCATCTTCAAAATGTAATGCGCTAATAATTAAGTCAAACTGATGTCTATTAAGAATGTTTATTGCGTCTTTTTTATTGGTTGCTGGGGTTACTTCCGTAACATCATGTTGTTGTAAATGTTTAATAATGATTTTTCTTTGAGTATCTGATGGTTCAATCAGTAAAATTGATAATTCATTTGGTTGTAATGTTTGCATAGGTCTTCCTGATCCTTAACCACCGGTAAACTTAACTTTGAAGCCATTGTTTTCAAGTACTTGTTTGATTTTATCTCTATTATCGCCCTGGATTTCAATAGTTTCATCGACGACACTGCCGCCAGTGCCACAGCTTTTCTTTAATTGACTGGCGAGCTTTTTCAAAGCGCTAGGTTCTAATCCTAAGCCACTAATGACTATAACCCCTTTACCTTTGCGACCTTTAGTTTCTCTTCTAACTTTTGCGAACCCATCGCTTGGCGTAACGTTGGCTTCTTTTTCGGGTGTTATTTTACCTTTGTCGGTTGAATAAACTAATGTTGATAACTGATCTTGCCAAGACATACTTCTATCTCGTAGGTGTTGAAAGTTATAAGTATAGCGAATTTAGCGTTAAAAAAACCAGCTAGGGCGCTGGTTTTTTATAAGTAAGGAATGAGCTTAATCTTAAAGCTTAGCTTCTAATTCCGGTAAGACATCAAACAAGTCTCCAACGATACCATAGTCAGCAACTTGGAAAATTGGTGCTTCAGCATCTTTGTTGATAGCAACAATAATTTTTGAATCTTTCATACCGGCTAAGTGTTGGATTGCTCCTGAAATACCTACCGCGATATATAAATCTGGAGCAACAATTTTCCCTGTTTGACCCACTTGCATATCATTTGGAACAAAACCAGCGTCAACTGCAGCGCGAGACGCACCGATAGCAGCACCAAGCTTATCTGCAATACCTTCTAATAATTTAAAGTTATCGCCATTCTGCATGCCACGGCCACCAGAAATAACAACGCTTGCTGCGCCTAAATCTGGACGTTCAGATTCGGTAAGTTCATCACTAACGTGAGAAGAAGTGCCTGCATCGGTTGCTTGTGCTAAATCAACTATATCGGCATTGCCATCTGTTGTGACAGCATCAAAAGCAGTGGCACGAACTGTGATGACTTTTTTCTCATCTAAGCTTTGTACCGTTGCTATTGCGTTACCTGCATAGATAGGGCGTATAAAAGTATCTGCCGATTCTACACCGATAATGTCTGAAATTTGAGCGACATCAAGCAATGCTGCGACGCGAGGCATAAAGTTTTTACCAATAGACAAAGCAGTTGCAATGATATGCTGATAGTTAGCCGCTAACTCTGTTACTAATAAACTTATGTTTTCAGCTAGTTGTTTTTTGTATGCGGCATTGTCAGCGACTAACACTTTGTTAATACCAGATATTTTAGCGGCTTGTTCTGCAACTGAGCGACAGCCTTCTCCTGCGACAAGCACATCAATGTCACCGCCAATCTTTTGAGCTGCGGCAATAGTTTTTAACGTATCTGCTTTTAATTCGCTGTTATCATGTTCTGCGTAAACTAAAATGCTCATGAAATCACCTTCGCTTCAGTTTTTAATTTTTCGATTAATTCGTCGACAGTTTCAACAACAATACCTGCTTGGCGCTCAGACGGAGGCGTAACTTTGAGTAAATTAGCACGTGGTGCCAAGTCAATGCCAAAATCAGCTGCTGGTTTCACATCTAAAGGCTTACGTTTGGCTTTCATAATATTCGGGAGTGAAGCATAACGTGGTTCATTGAGGCGCAAATCCGTAGTAACAATTGCCGGTAAATTTAAAGCGACTGTTTGTAAGCCTCCATCAACTTCACGTGTAACATGAACTTTATCACCTTCAATAGCGACTTTTGAAGCGAATGTGCCTTGGGGTAATCCAGCGAGTGCCGCTAACATTTGACCTGTTTGATTGTTGTCAGTATCAATGGCTTGCTTGCCAAGAATAATTAACTGCGGTTGTTCTTCCTCAACCACTTTGTTCAATAACTTAGCAATATTTAATGAATCAAGTTGGGCATCTGTTTCAATATGAATGGCGCGATCTGCACCTAGCGCCAATGCTGTACGCAATTGTTCTTGACACGCTTTATCACCAATTGATACCGCGATAACTTCACTTGCTGTTCCTGCTTCTTTCAAGCGAACAGCTTCTTCTACAGCAATTTCACAAAACGGATTGATCGCCATTTTGACGTTGGCTAAATCAACATCGGAATTATCAGCTTTGACACGAACTTTGACATTATAGTCAATAACGCGCTTAACGGGGACTAATACTTTCATTGTTGCCTCTAATAGGTACTTGTTATTTATATTTCAGCTGTTTAGTAAACGCTGTTATAGTTAGATCTTAGGCGAAGGTTACTGCTAGATGACGCTCACGTCAACGTAAACTTGGCCGAAAAATTTGCTATCATATTGACATGCATCAAATAGCTTAATTACAGAATAGTATTTACTGACAAAATAGCTATGTTGTATGATACTATCAAACAGGTGTTTGAAAATCAAACGAGTGTTTGAATTTGTCTCAGTTATCCAATTTAGGGGGAGTTATGGAACGCGAATCAATGGAGTTCGACGTTGTCATCGTTGGCGCAGGACCATCTGGCCTTTCAGCTGCATGTAGGCTAATGCAACTAGCACAAGAAAAAGAACAAGAATTAATGGTGTGTGTTGTTGAAAAAGGTTCAGAGGTGGGGGCGCACATTTTATCTGGCGCAGTGTTAGAGCCTAAAGCGATGAATGAGTTATTCCCTGAATGGAAATCGCAAAATGCACCATTAACAACACAAGTCACTAAAGATGATATTTATTTGTTTAACAGTGAAGAAGGTGCCATCAAATTACCTAATTTCTCAGTACCTAAAACGATGCATAATGACGGTAATTATATTGTTAGTATGGGAAATGTTTGTCGTTGGTTAGCTGAACAGGCTGAACAATTAGGTGTCGAAATATTTCCTGGTTTTCCAGCACAACAAGCGATTTATAATGAAGATGGTAGTGTTGGTGGTGTCATTACAGGGGACATGGGACTGGATAAGGAAGGTAATCCTAAAGATTCTTTTATGCCAGGTATGGAGCTTCGCGCAAAGTATACGATTTTCGCAGAAGGCTGCCGGGGCCATTTAGGTAAAGAGCTCATTAACAAGTTTGCGCTTGATAGTGGTAAGTCACCTCAACATTATGGTATTGGTTTTAAAGAAATTTGGGATATCGACCCAGCAAAACATCAAGAAGGTTTAGTCGTACATTCTGCTGGCTGGCCGTTGGAAAAAGATACCACAGGTGGCGGTTATTTGTATCATGCTGAAAATAATCAAGTATTCGTTGGGTTAATTATTGATCTTAATTATAGCAACCCGCATTTGAGTCCATTTGATGAGTTTCAACGCTACAAGCATCACCCGAAAATTGCACAGTATTTGGAGGGGGGAAAGCGAGTTTCTTACGGTGCTAGGGCTATCGCAAAAGGTGGCTATAACTCGTTACCGAAAATGACCATGCCTGGTGGTGTGATAGTCGGCTGCGATGCTGGCACGATCAATTTTGCTAAGATTAAAGGCAACCATACCGCCATGAAAACAGGTATGTTGGCAGCAGAGACTATTTTTGAAACAATCTCTGGTGGTTGTGAAGGGGGTAAGGATTTAGTCGGTTTTAGCGATAAATTTGAATCTTCATGGGTTTACGATGAGTTATATCGCACGAGAAACTTCGGTCCTGCTATTCATAAGCTTGGTACGCTACTAGGCGGAGCTTATAACACGTTAGATCAAAATATTTTTGCTGGTAAGTTGCCGTTTAGTTTTAAGGATGACACTTTTGACCATCAGCAGCTAAAGCTTGCTAAAGATGCTCCGGTAATCAAATATCCCAAACCAGATAATGTCTTAAGTTTTGACAAATTGTCATCTGTCTTCCTTTCTAATACTAATCATGAAGAAGAACAGCCTTGTCACTTGAAGTTAACTGATGTCAGTATTCCACTGTCGGTAAATTTATCCAAGTATAATGAACCTGCTCAACGCTATTGTCCGGCGGGTGTTTATGAAATAGAGGAAGGTGATGAAGGTAGCAAATTTGTGATTAATGCACAAAACTGTATTCACTGTAAAACTTGTGATATCAAGGACCCGAGCCAGAATATCACTTGGGTGGCACCTGAAGGAACAGGCGGGCCTAATTACCCAAATATGTAAAATAAACAATCCCATATTAATAGCCTGCAACGCAGGCTACTTTTTTATCTACGGTAATGCGTTCACAATTAACGAGTTGTTAGCAAGTTTAAGTCGACCAACTTAGGAATTTGAGTGTTTATGGTCTTTTCTAGTTGATTTAAGTTATGCAACGCTTGACAGAATTCCTTTGCTTTAAGCATCAGTGCGTTGTTTTTAGGAGTGATTTCTTGACGTAACTCTTTTCCTAACGAATCTATTTTTGAAGTTGTATTCATTGTATTGACTCGCATTTCTTTATTAGCGTCTTCGCTATTTAATTCTATGTCTTTAATAATGGCGTCATTTACCGCTGTTAAAATTGTGCCAATAGAGTCGGAAACTATTATTTGAATTTCTTGTTCAAATTCACCAGCGAAAATTTGATCAAAATCGATAAAGTCTTGAGGCGCAATGTAATAACTATTGTCAGAATGATTAAAGCGTTGTCTTAATCGCAACTCTAGTTCATCAAACTTACTTTGCAGCTTTTGTTTACTGGTTGCGCTATCACTGGCTAACCCTGATATGACTTTATTTATTGCCTTCAACCCCGCATTGACACTTTCAATCGCTACATTGACAATAGCGGGAACTTGCATCCTTATAGCGTGTTCGTACTGGACAATAAGTTCAGACTGTTCAGCGTTTAATGGAATTTCGATTCCACCAACAAACACTTGATCTGGGCGAGTAATTTGGACGAGGGTGATACCATTTTCAACAATTCGGATATGTTGCTCGGTTAAAATGACGCCATGATTGAAATTGACGTTACATTGCTTAGCGTTAATGGTCGTTGAAATGATGATCAGCAATAAGCTAAAAAACTTAAAGAACATTTTCACAAATTTTACCCATTGACGATGGGATCAATAATAATCTTACGCTCTTTATACTTCATCTTGCTAGGGCCATATTCTCGTTTTGATTTGTCTTTAAAATCACCAACAATCAATTCTACACTGTGGTATAGCTTTTCAGTCGCTGCAACAAAGACACTATTCATGTAAGCTTGAATCTTTGCTTCTAGCGCAACCTTATCATTCATCAATTCACCTAAGCGGTTGGCATGATACTGATAAGTCGACACGACTTTTTCCAACATTTCTGGATTGGCTTTTTCTTTAGGAAGCTTTCTCAATTTATTTTGCGCATCTTTAAGTTCATTCGTTTTCGCGGATTCTTCTTTAATGAGCTCTTCTAAATCATGCATTTGTTGATGCAGCTTGGCAATTTGCTTTTCAAAAGTGATTATCGTCGGTGCCCCTGCGGTTGCTCCAACGATACCAGCACTTACAGAGGTGCCAGCGGTAATATGTCCCGCAATGAGCTTACCATTGGCTTTTTCTTCAGTGCCTAACCATAACTGCTCTTCTACATCAATAATACTGTGCATTAATTGGTTTTCAATGCGTAAACTTTTACAGGTAATTTCAGCGTATTGACAATATTTTGCATAGACTTTTCCTTTGGCCGTGATGTTAGCACTCATCACCATATCTTTGATGTTCTTTCCTTCTGTGTCTTGCTTTTTACCTATAATTCCACTACCTATTGTGATATCACCACCTGCTTCAATCATTGCAGACTCAACAAAACCACCGATAGTAATATCACCACTGGCAATCACTTTCATACCTTCACACACATCACCATCAATGATAACGCTACCTTCAAATTTAATGTGACCAGAGCTAACATCGACATTTTTAATTTTATAAACTTCGTCTATTTCCATACCGTTAGGTATAATGCGTGGTAACCCTACTTTGGTCGAGACGAGGACGTTGGCATTTTTTGGGCTAATTGTTGTCCCTTCACCTGGGCAAAGTTGTATATCTTCACCTGGTTTTGGGGGCAGAGGCTCACCTGTTACTGAATAACCATCAATACCTTCAGTCGGCGGTATCTTTTTGGCGAGAGGATCTCCGACTCTAACACAAATAATATCTCCCAAGTCTCGCATATCAACCGTACCATCTTCGCGGTCACGTGGCTTTAATATACGCTCTTGAGCACTTTGTACGAGAAACTTAATGCGACCATCACTACCGTTAATGGCGTCTTTACCATGTGCTATTTCACCTTTGACGATTGAACCGGGAGGTTCTTTGGCAGCGTGTTGAGCAAGTTTAACTAATTCCTCTTTGCTGAAACCTTTAACGACTCCTGCTTGTTGGGCTGCATTTAATATAGCTTTTGCTGTTAAATGTCTGCCACCAAGAGCCGTTGATATTTCAGCTGAGGCCGTCATTTTTTCATTGTCAATTTCGATGGTAATAGAGGCATCTCGACGCTCTAATATTTGATATTTGATCTCTCGCCCTTTCATATTAGCTTGTAAAGGCTTGAGTACACTTTGAAGCTCTGCTATTGCATTTTTTATGTTGCCGTTGTCTACATACAAGCTTTTGTATTCTGAGGCCTCAATAAGTTCATGAATAGTCGCCTCGGTTATAGCGTCTCCGCCTTTTACAGGCTGTAACACTAAATCTACGTTATTCTTTTTATTTTCGACTAAACTTACTTGGGTCACTAGCTATACTCCACTGCAGCAGCTTGACGGTTTAAATGTAGTTTTCTTGATGTATCTTAATAAAATTAGGGGTACCCACTTTCGAATAGTCAAGTTTGTACTCTTTATTATCAAGTGCTTGGATAAAGAGTAATGTCTTTTCTTCCCCAAATACTTCAGTTGAACTAACGTCGATTACATCTTGGTACGCCTTTTTTGCTTCCGATTTTTTTTGTGGTATTGGACCATCATAAATACCGATACCACGATTGCTAACGATAACAACAGGCTTGGAGCCGTTTATAATTAACAGATCAAACTTTCTCATTTTATGAATGATCGTGTTGCGGCCACTGGTAATATAATTTTTTTCTATCAAAGCAGGCTCCTAGCTTCACAGTAACTATTTTGTTTTTTTATGTTTGCCGTGCCAATATTTCGTAGCAATCGCTTTAGCCTAACAAACATCACCAAATTAAACAGAATTTTTTTGTATACTTCTTATCAAATATATAAAGTTTTTAAGGAGTACGCAATAAATAACAAATACTTAGTTGAGTTAGTTTTGAAATAACTTGATGTTCCTTCGAAAGGAGGTAAAAACGCAGTTACTTCTCTGTTATTTCGGTTAACTATCGCCTTGAATGTACCTAGGAGGAGCATCGCAATTGCTAATTTGTCTTCTGATTAAATCAAATGCTCGGTTGGCAACAGCCTTTTGAAAGTAGTGGCGAGAGCCTTTAATTAAAAAATAATGGCAGTTTAACTGTTCGGCGCTCCCCCAAGCTATCCAAACCGAACCAACCGGCTTTTCTGCAGAGCCTCCATCTGGGCCAGCTATCCCTGTTACCGCAATAACATAATCAGCGCCAACTTGTTTTAATGCGCCTCTTGCCATTTCCAATGCGACATCTTTACTGACAGCACCAAAATTTTTCAAAGTATGCTCAGATACGTTGATCATTTTAGTTTTCATTGCGTTTGAATAAGTGACGAAACTGCCATTAAAAGTTGATGAAGCTCCGGGTATAGAGGTGAACATGTGCGCTATAAGGCCACCTGTGCATGACTCAGCCATTGTAATGGTCTTATTGTGAGCTTTTAATAGTTGGTAGGTATGCTCAGCTAAACAAAAATCATGTATTTTTTCGATATTCAAAACATGCTCACCGATAAGTTGATGTAGTTTTGAGGTATAAGTATGTAATAAAGCTTCGTTGTTTTTTTCTTTAGTGCTTATTTTTACCTCGACGAAGGGTGATTGAGCTCTAAAACCCAAAGTAAGCTCGTTTGGCCAAGAACTAAAGTACTCACTCACTAACGTTTGTAATTGTGACTCTCCAATACCGAAAACAACCAGTCGTTCAGTGATATAACATTGATAGTTTGGCACCAAAGGCTGGATAAACTGAGTAATTATCGAACCAAGCATTGCATAGAGTTCATTTGGAACACCAGGCGTACAAATAATTTTACACTCTTTAAATGTCATGCAAAAACCAACGGCGCTACCAATAGGGTTATCTATAATCTCGCAACCTTTAGGCAAGTAAGCTTGTTTCATATTCGCATCACTTAAAACCGCATTACGCCGCATTGCCCACGTTTCCAAATGCTTCTTGGCATCCAAATTTAGTTCCAAAGGACATGATGTTAGGGTAGCAAGGGCCTGTGAAGTATAATCGTCGCTCGTTGGACCTAATCCGCCATTGACAATGACAATGTCTGCCTGCTCTGACATTGCATTGAGTTCACTGACCAGTTGATTCATGTTATCTGAAGCCGTTACTTTACGCGCTACTGCTATACCAACATCTTTTAACGTTGCAGCAATAAAAGCAGAGTTCGTATCAACGATATCGCCATTCAATAGTTCATCGCCAGTAAGTAATAGTTGTACAGATAGGTTTGACATCCAAGCTCCAGAAATAAATCGAAAATAAATTTTCTTTATTTAAACCCTTTTTCTTTTTATTGCATCCAATTGTTAAAAGCACTTAGTTTAAGGAAACATTATGCTACAACCAATGAGAAAATTAGTTTGTATGGGATTCATCTTAACTTCAATATCAACAGCTGCACAAGCAGATGTTTCTAGGGAGTTTAGCAAGACTTTTCAAGTGGATGATTCTTCAGCGCTAAGATTACAAAATATAAATGGTAAAGTTGCTATCACTGGCTGGGATCGTTCTACTATTGAAGTTAATGCCACAATAACGGCTGATGATGAAGATGATTTAGCGCTGATTTCTGTAGAAACCGAGCAAACGGGCGATACGGTAAGTGTTGAGACTAAATACAAAGAAAGGCGTCGTAACAGAGGCAGTAGTGGTGAAGTTGAATATAAAGTCTATGTGCCGAGCCAGACAAATTTGTCTGACATAGAGTTGGTTAATGGCTCATTAGATGTTGAAAAGGTTTTTGGGAAAATGAAAGTAGAGTTAGTTAATGGCTCCTTGACCATTAGTGACGCGAAGTCTGATATTGACGTTGCTTCAGTGAATGGCAGTATCAATGTTAATTGGCTTGAGACAGAAAAAGTGAGTAAGGTAAGTTTAGAGACTGTAAATGGCTCAATTAAACTAGGACTACCAAGCAATGTTAGTGCCGATGTCAGTGCCGAGACTATGCACGGTAGCATCAAAAATGATTTCGGTTTACAAGTTGAAAAACGAGGCTTTATTGGTAAAGAGTTGAATGGGATTATTGCTGGCGGGCAAATTGACATCAACATCGAAAGTGTCAATGGTTCAGTAAAAATTCTTAGCAACTAATAGCATTATTACATTCTTAGATGAAATACAATAAAGCGACTTCGGTCGCTTTTTCTATAATTTCGCTACAGTGTTTTGTACAATACCTTTCATAATTATGTTTTGTTTGTTGCGAGTGTTATGAGTTTTAACCGTGAATTGTTGTTTGGTCGATGGTTTAGATCAGAAAGTGACGATGAAGGTGGACAGATCACTGAGTATGCCGAGTTGTCTGCAGACGGAAGCTTTGAATTTAGCTTTTCACGCTTTGATAGCCATGGAAAATTGTTAGAACAAAGTATCGAGCTAGGGGATTGGGGACTTGTCGGAGATATTCACTTTACTTTCACTAAAAGTGAGTTTATTGACGAACAACATTATGCAGCAGATTTAGCAGATCCAAACAATTATCATGCTTATAAAGTACTCATATTAACCAATAGCCAATTTCAGTATCAGCATGTTGTTACCCAAGAGGTATTTAACCTTAAGCGTGTTATTGATAAGATTGGCCACTGCTAACTTACCGCTTAGAAAATAATAATTGAGAATATTAATGGATCGTTTAAAAGCAGCGAGTTTAATTACCGCAATAAAAACTCCGTACAATGAAAACGGAGATATAGATTTAACCACGTATGATTTTTTAGTTGCCAAACAAATTGAAGCAGGCGTTGATGGTATTGTTGTTGGCGGAACTACCGGTGAAGGGCATTTATTGAGTTGGGAAGAGCACCTAATGTTGATTGCTCATAGTGTCCACCAATATGGAAAAGATATTCTTATTATCGGGAATACCGGAAGTAACAATACTCGTGAAGCGATTAAAGCGACTGAAAATGGCTTCGCTATGGGAATGGATGCTACTTTACAAATTAATCCTTACTATGGTCGTACTTCTTTTGCCGGGGTGAAAGCCCATTTAGAGTGTGCATTAGATATAGGTCCAGCCTTTATCTATAATGTGCCGGGAAGAACAGGACAGGATTTAACGCCGGAAATTATTGAACCGCTAGCCAAACATCAAAATTTTGTTGGTGTTAAAGAATGTGCTGGTAATGAGCGTATCGCTTATTATGCCCAGCGCGGCATTGCATGCTGGTCAGGTAACGATGACGAATGTCATGATGCTAAACATCAATATGGTGCGCATGGTGTGATTTCGGTAACCTCAAATATTGTTCCTCAGTTAATGCGTGCTTTGATGGATGAGCCAAATGAGTCCTTAAAAAATGAGTTAACAGCACTTATGCAATGGCTTTTCAGTGAGCCAAACCCGATAGCGATTAACACTGCATTAATGATGACTCAAGCAATTAAGCCCATATTTAGAAGACCCTACCAAGCGCTAAATCAACAACAAAGAGAGCAGGGCGTGCAATTACTCAAACCTTTTGAAAAATATTTGCTTGGAAATACTATTCAGCCACTAAGTGATAGTGACTTTATCTATAAGACTTAATGGTTCTGGCCTGCGATTTTAGTCAGCGACGGACGAAGGGTCGCAGGTAATTCAAATGACTTATTCGCCTTCTCTATCGGGCACTCAAAGGATAGACTCACTGCGCATAATTGCAAATTATCGTTATCTAATTGCCCACCATAGAGACGGTCACCATAAACCGGATGATCAATAAACGCGGCATGTTTCCTTATTTGATGTTTTCTACCCGTTTCAATATCAACATCAATTAGTGAAAGGTTGCTTGTTGAATCGTACGCTATTGAAGTAAAGTGAGAGGTCGCTGGTTTATCATCAATGGGCTCTAAAATTGTTACTGAACGCCCTATTGGCACTTTACCGTGACAAATGATTTGATAGCATTTTTTTATGTTTCTTTGCTCAAATAGGCGGCTGAAAAGCTTAGCTGCGGACTTAGTGTGAGCGATAATAATAAGCCCTGTTGCTGCGCGATCAAGTCGATGCACAATATAAGCTGGGCGTTGGGGGGAGAGATGTGTTTCTGCCCATCTAGCAATTGTACAGTGATCACTCCACTTCGAGCCTTGGGAAAGCATGCCATAAGGCTTATACCAAATACTATAGTCATTCTCATCGGCAATTAATATTGCTGGCGAGGGTGTTTGGTGAAGCACTTTCTCATCATAATATAGATGAACGACGTCATTGACTTTTAACTCTTTCTTTAGCCGGCGAATTCGCTTAGTGATAGTGCCTCGCGTAAGCCATACAGCTCCTTTAACCGTTGCATTTTTTAGTTGCTGGCGGCTTAAAGAGCTGTGACAAGCTAAAATATCAATCAAGATTTGTTCTCTGGACTCAACCGTAATATGCTTTTCAACTTTAATCATTTATTAAATTTTGGATTTTTGACTAAACTGCTAGTGTAGCAATTAATTCTAGTTTCGCAGAGTGCTCAAAACAAAAATTGATTTGTTTGTCGAGAAAAGCGCGATATCATTAATGAAATTTTAAATAATTGAGGGTGGAATGGAGAGAAATTACACACTATTTCCTGAAGATGTCATTGGCGACGCATTATGGAAAATGATGTTAGCAGGTGACGATTTGTCTGAGGTTCGTGAAATAGAGTTTTCTGTTATTTTTCCTAGTCAGGAGTTAGCCTTACAATATGGACACCTTTTGTTAGAGAATAATCAGAAGCTGTCTTTATGCCCGTTTCAAGGTGATGATGATTTTCCATGGGAAATAACGGCCTACCCTGAAATGGCAGCAAGTTATGAAAATATAGCAGCTTACCAACACCTAATAGAGGCGAGTGCTGAGCCACTCAAAGGTAAATTTGATGGTTGGTATTGTGTCACTTCAAGTAAGCTCCCTTATTAATCAATATGCTAAATATTGAACAGTTAAATCAACTTTCCGGTAAGCAAAAAGTCAGTTTTACCGAGCAACGCAAATACATTAAAAGTTTACTCGATGGCTCCGTTACACAATGTCGTATTTGCCAAAAAAGTATTTCGGTACTACTGGATGATAAAAGCAATACGATACAGCTAAGCTGTGATAATGGCTGCACTGACTTTCTGTTGGAGTTGTAGCGACAATCGTAAATTTTTATTCTAGAAATGTCGCGATTTCATTAATGTGCTTTTTTACCTTGGCGTGATCAGGTACCGTAGCATCTTCTGCTGGATAGCCTGCAATTAGCAGCATATAAGGGCGTTCATTATCATCTCTATTGCATATTTTACTTAAAAACGACATCGGTTTTGGCGTGTGGGTAAGGGTAGCTAACCCTGCAGAATGAAGTGCATTGATTAAAAAACCGGTAGCAATGCCTACTGACTCATGAACGTAATAATTAGTGTTTTTATCTTCACTGTGAATACCGCCTTTCTTTTGACTAAAAATAGCTATCAACCATGGGGCGTGCTCTAAATAGGGTTTACTATCATCGGTTCCTAATGGTTTAAGTGCTTCTAACCACTCTTCTCCAGCTCTCCCTTGATAAAAACTTTTCTCATGGGCCTCAGCTTGCAAACGAATCTGCTGTTTAACATCGGGATCACTAATCGCGACAAAGTGCCATGGTTGGTGATTGGCACCACTTGGTGCCGTTCCCGCGGCTTTTATGCAGTTCTCGATAATTTTTTTATCGACAGGGCGATCACTAAAGCTTCTGATAGTATGACGACGTTTAATTTGTTGATAAAAAAGCTCTGAGCGACAAAGCATTTCTTGCGGTGAGTATTCGATGTAATCGCAAAGTGGAGATGATTCGTGTTTTTGCATAGGAATACCTTTAGAGTTTTTCTTAGCAATATAAAGCTGCAATGTTGCATTTGCAATATTTAATTCATGAGTTTTACACGTAGAGAAAGATGAAATGGTATTATTCTGTGATGATTGGCAGGGGGGCGAGTGTCTGCATCATAAGTAAGAGAACAGCTCCCACATATGATGCAAAACACTTAGGAGCTATGCGCGTAATAATCTAGCTAGCGGTAACAATAGCAATAACCAAAAAGCTGAACCACCGCTTGAGCTTGAATTCTGCTCTGATTTTTGCGTTATTAGCGTATTTTTTATTGCCTTTAAAGTCTGAGCGGTATCCTCAGAGTCATCAACAATAACCACTTGATAGAGAGTTACTAAATTCTCTTCACTCGGTGATTGGCATTGAGCTTGGGCATTGTCATTTACGGGAACTTCACCGCAACGAGGCAAAGCTGAGATAAGATCAATGACATTCATGCCATCACCGATGACTTCACCGAATACGGTAAAACCTTCGTTTTGCAGATCAAGCCCATTACTACCCTGAGAATTGTCTTTTACGTTTATAAACCATTGACTAGTTGCACTATCAGGTAAACCGCCAATCTTTGCCATGGCTATTGTTGCTCTTACATTTGAGTACACTGGTTCGTTTTTTACGCTATCGTCGGTTTCTATACCTTTAAAGTCTGCAGTGCCGTCAAAATAAAAGCCTCCACCTTGTAAAACAAAGTTAGGAATTGAGCGGTGGAAAAGGGTTTGGTTATATCGTTCACTTTTCACATAATTTAAAAAATTAGTAACCGTTTTGGGCGTCGTTTTATCATGTAAACTTACCTGAAAGTTGCCATGTGACGTTTGAAACTCGACAATAGTTGCGTTTGACATAGATGTTAAAAGCGATAGCGCTATCGCAATTGTATTTACTAATTTTTTCACTGAGTGTTATCCAATAGATTTAAAATTTGGCTAGTATACTGTCAGTATTTGGAAGAACAAGTATTATCACGTTTTGTAAATATTCCTTGTCTGTATTGGCATTTCAACTGAAAATACTTGCTTGTTGTTTTGGTATAGGAAGGTATTTTTTTGTCATCAAAAATCTTATTGTTAAATCCCAAAAGTCCAACTAATGTTGGTGCGGTAATGAGGGCAGCTGGTTGTTATCAAGTTGAAGCAGTTTTTTACAGTGGTAAGCGTTTTGCGCAAGCTGCGAAATTCAATACCGATACCAAGAATACGATAGATTCAATACCACTTACATTAGTCAATGATGAGGCACTCATATCAGGAGAAAATGGCAGTATTGTTTGTGTGGATTTAGTTGAAGGTGCCTGTCCACTTCCAGAGTTTGAGCATCCAGACAATGCAATTTATGTATTTGGTCCTGAAGATGGCACGATAAACCAGCAAATCATTGATCGAGCAGAGCATGTTGTCTATGTACCAACCATTGGTTGCATGAATTTGGCTGCTACGGTGAATGTAGTGCTTTACGATAGGTTAGCAAAACAACCTAACTATATAAAAGGCGATGGATTAATTAAAACTAGTCGTGACCGAAACAATAATACCAAGGTTAAGGCTTTGGATTGTTTTTAAACGCGCAAGAATAAAATATCTTGACTATCAATGGCTAGCCGTTAAAATGGTTGCAGCTAGAAAGTAAGACCTATATTTATTTACATCGTACCGCGTTATTTATAGTAGCTCGTCTCGTTTATTAAGTCATAGTAACACTTCCTGCACGACCGCCTTGGTGATACAAGGTAAAAATTTTTAACTTTTAGGATATTATTATGTCTGAGAAAACAACTGGCACTGTAAAGTGGTTTAACGAATCAAAAGGTTTTGGCTTTATCGAGCAAGAATCAGGTCCTGACGTATTTGCACATTTCAGTGCAATTTCTGGTGACGGTTTCAAAACGTTAGCAGAAGGTCAAAAAGTTGAGTTTAACGTAACTCAAGGTCAAAAAGGCCCACAAGCAGAGAACATTGTAGCTTTATAATGTTGGCTTGAAATAAGTTATTTTAAGAAGGTGAGCTGATGCTCACCTTTTTTATGCCCATCTCTTTATTCCCGCCGTTACTTAATCCCGTATTTTAATCTGTCTACAAGATTAGTTTTATTATGTTGATTACACTACTTTTTGGTGGATTGCGCTAATAAGTGAGTTTAGCTAATTCATTTCGATTTGGGGTTTTTATTTAAGTTGTTGAATATAAATAATATTTCACTTTGGCATTACAATTGTAAAGAGTAAGTCAATACAGCAATGTCGATACAATAAATAATGAAAAGGTGAACCAATGAAAACTTTACTTGCTAGCACTATGTTAATTGCCACATCTTCTGCAATGGCTCATGATACGTCTTTCTCTACAGATAATTGCCATGTATCACTTGAGGGCGGTGTTTCTATATCAAAAGATGCCATCGAGTTTACAAAAGATGATAAGACTGTTTACAAAATAGTTAACGATCGTGAGCTATATATTAGTGGTCAAGCGATCGCCTTATCAGCGACTGAGCAAGATGTTGTCAACCAATATTCAACTTCTATTAGAGCGGTTGTACCAGAAGTGAAAGATATCGCTTTGGATGCGATGGATATTGCTGTAGATGGTGTTAATTTGGCTTTTAATGAGCTTCTGGGTGAAGGCAATGATGTTGGTTATCAGCTAACAACCGAACTTAGCCAAATAAAAACCGAAATCGAAACCAGCTTTGCCCAAGATAAAACTATCACGATCAATGAAGAAGGTTTCGATGGTGAGCAATTCTTTGGTGAAGATTTTGAAAAGCGCATTGAAACGATGGTTGAAAGTACCATTCAGAATTCAATGGGCTCATTACTAATCGCAGTAGGTCAAGAACTGTTGTTTGCAGGTGGTAATATGGATGCATTTGAAACTCGCATGGAAAACTTTGGTGAGCAAATCGAGTATGAAATGGAGACGAGAGCTAAGGAATTAGAAAAACGCGGTGAAGCTATCTGTCAATCGGTATTAAAAATCGATGAGTTGGAAGAGCAATTAAAAGGGAGTATTGAAGCTTTATCAGATACTGATGTCTTAGTTGTCGACAAAGAAGAATCAAATGCAATTTAAGCTATTCGTTAAATAAGCTTACTTATTATTAACAAAAGAGCGCGAAAGCGCTCTTTTGTATTGTCTTACTATAATCTCAACGAGTTATAAGCTATAGTTCTCATCTTTTTTTAAGTAACTGTGTAAATCATGCATGCCGTACATCAGCTCTATTTATCTCGCAAGAGCATTTCAACGAAACCATTTAAAGGACGTGGCTATAAAGTAGAACGCTGTGAACGATGCCATGTCGCGGCGAAAAATTGTATTTGCCAGTGGCGTAAGCAGGTTAATAGTAACGTAGGTTTTTTGGTATTGATGTATGACAAAGAAGTCCTAAAGCCTAGCAATACAGGAAAGTTAATTGCTGATGTGATTCCAGATGTTATGGCTTATACCTGGTCTAGAACAGAAGAAAACCAAGATATTATTTCGATAATTAAAGATGAAAAGTGGCAACCTTTTGTTGTTTTTCCTAAAGAATATGCAGATAGCGAACGCATATTCGTAAATTCAACCCCTAAGCTTAGTGCGAATAAACGGCCACTTTTTATCATGCTTGATGGTAGCTGGCGAGAAGCACGCAAGATGTTTCGAAAGAGCTCGTACTTGTCTCATTTACCGGTATTATCTATTGATCTTTCAACAATGCTCGAACAGGCTAATAGCTCTCAATACCATATCCGCAAAAGTCATCATGACAGCTATTTGGCGACAGCAGAGGTTGCTGCTTTAGTATTGAAAATTGCAGGAGAAGAGTATAACGGTAAAGTACTCACTGCTTGGTTTAATGTGTTTACTTATTATTATCAAAAAAGCGTCTGTCGCTCAAATCAAGGGGATCCTCAGGCATTGGCCAAGTTTCTAGCACTTGAGGGATAGCAAACTAGTTGCTGAGAAAAACTAATAAAAAAGCCACTAAAAAGTGGCTTTATCTTTATTTTTTATTGAGGTTTACGTATTTTTTGCGCGCTTCTTGTATGCTAGCCCTAGTAAACCTAACAACATTAATAGCATTGATTGTGGCTCAGGAATTGGCGTTCCACCGCCACTAGGTGTTGCTGATGCAAAGCCTTCTATGATGTCATTAGCGCAAGACATCGCCCAGCGAAATGCGATTTGGTTTGCTGTAGCTAAAGCGGTTCCTGAAACATCCATTGAAAACGATATTGCGCCGTAATCGATGCCATTTTTATTGTAAGCCCAATTGCCGACTGACCAAGTTGAGGCACTATATGGGTTGTAATAATTACCATTCATCATTACCGCTTGATATTCACGGGTTGTGCCATTGGAATAGACTTGGTGTGAGTCCAAAATATCGGCTCTGTTTACGTCGCGTAACCAACCTGTGTACTGCCCCCCAACTTCTGCATTTCTACGGTTGCCTTCGACAGCGCCTAAATCAAAAGCATATTGCCAGTCAGTACCGGTATTGTGGTAGTAATCGTTAGCAGAAAAACGGTCACCAGCATTAGGTGTATCATCAAATGGCTGCCAAACATTGTTGTCACCTGCTGCGAGGAATAAATCACCAAGGCGCACTCCATTAATACCGATATTATCGTAAAACGCTGTAAATATATTAACGGTTAATGTTGTGCCAACACGAGATACTTCCATTTTGTCGATATCAAAATCGTTCTTTTCACCATGGATATCGCCTGATTGACCAGCTCCAATATAATTATCCATGATCGTTGTTGCGCTAATATTTCCAGCATGAGCAGCAATACTAGCAGTTGAAATCGCGATGGCTGCAAACCATTTTAAACACTTCATTGTTTAATCCTATTTGAGAGTCTATGTAACAACAATAAAAATTTATTAACAACAAGCAAAAAGCATGCCCTTTATTTTAATTTTATTAGTTACAATTAGTTATGTAAATTTTTTTGATTTTACATACATTAAAGGTTAATTGAGTGTAAAGAAAGCTGACAAAAATGTACAGTTGTTCAGAATAACGTCTTCTAGGGAAATTAATGGAATTTTGCAGCAAAAGCCTATATATTCAGCGCAATGTTAGAGATTTAACTGGTTTTTCTATAGAGGTTGATGATGTTTTTTGTTAATAAAAGGTTTCTTGAGGTGGTATTGTTAAGCTCGGCGCTGTTAGGGCAAGGCGCTTATGCTTTTACTCAGCAAACCAACAATCAACCCTATGAAGAAGCGTTAAAGAGTTTTTATGGTTCAGATTTACTAGCGGCAGAAATTCATCTCAAAAATGCATTGAGAAATCAGCCTGATCATCTACCGTCATTGATTCTTTTGGCGGAAGTTTACATTGAGCAGGGGGATGGCGCAGCTGCTGAGGATTTTCTCGTAAAAGCTCGAGCTTTCAGGGCAGATGAAAAGAAAATTTTGCCTTTGTTTCTTGAAGCGTACCTACTTCAACAAAAATATAAAAAAGTTATCGAGTTAGCGACAAGTAATATTTTAGATAATGTCTTACAGAGCAAGATCCATGTATTAAAAGGCAGAGCCCATGTTGAATTAAATGAGCTAGAACAAGGCAAAGCAGCTTATCAAGCAGCCATTGATTTTCAAACATCTAATATATTGGCACAGCTTGGCATGGCGCAAGTTTATATTCTAAAACAACAGCCAGAATTAGCGCGTCCTTTCATTGAACAAGCCCTGGCGATTAATACTTCAGATGTGCAAGCGTTGAGCTTGCTAGCTAATTTAGAGCAACAGCAAGGCAATTTACAAGAATCATTAACGCTAATAGCGCAAGTTATTGAGATAAATCCAAAAAACTTTCCAGCACGATTAACTCGAGCAAGCCTATTGTTACAGCAAGAAAAATATCATGATGCATTAAAAGATCTGGAGGTTATTCTTGCTGATATTCCTAATGAGCCGAGGGCAAACTATTTAAAAGTCGTTGCGAGTATTGCAGTAGGAGATACAGACTCCAGTGAAGAGACTAAAATGCACCTTAATAATGTTTTAACTGGCTTACCTGCTGAGGTCATGGCGCAAAACCCAATATATTATTATCTTGCAGGGATTGTAAGTTTCGAGCAAGGAGAGCTTAATAAAGCGCAAAGTTTATTGAATAAGTACGTAGCTATTGTCACCAACGATACCCGCGCGTATAAAATCCTCGGTAGGATTGACCTGTCTTTGGGAGAGTTAAACGTTGCCAAAAGTAATCTGATTCGTGCGCGATTGATCGATCCAGATGATACTGAAACTTGGTCTTTACTAGGGCAAACATTGCTTGCTTTAGGCGATGTAGAAAAAGCACAACAGTACTTTCTCGATGTTGTTGAGGCTAAACCTGAGGATGCGCGTGCGTTATTTGATTTGGCAAATTTACAGTTTAAAACCGGTCAAATAAATGAAGCAATTGTTACGTTACAAAAGTCATTATCGCTCAATGAAAGTGAATCAGCCTTAACATTATTAGTGGAAGCCTATCGAGCGAGTCAGCAATATACCAAAGGATTACAGAAAGTAAGCCGACTGTTAGCTCTCAGCAGCAATAACAGTTATTACCATCAGTTAAATGGCATACTGTTGGGCTTTGATAAACAGTATCACAAAGCAAGAGCCGCATTTGAAAAGGCCGTAGCACTTGATAATCAGAACGTAGAAGCGGTCATTCATTTAGCGCGTATGGATGTTGTCGAGGGTAACTTTGAACAGGGGATAGAACGGCTTAACTTTATGCTTAAGCAGTATCCATCAACAGAGCGCTATGTGCGTGTAGAACTCGCTAACCTATTTAAAAATAATGGTAATGTTGAAGAGGCATTATTGCATTTTGAAAAAGTGTATAGCCAGTTCAGAGATAGTTATCAAGCATTAAGCGGAATCATTCAAATATCTATTGCTAACAATGACATCTCAAAGGCGATAACCTTAGCAGAAGAGTTTGTCTCCCGACACAATAGGTCTGGTGATGTCTATCTAGCTTTAGCCAACTTATATATGTTAAAACGTGATTATGCTAAAGCAAATAGTAATTATGTTCTAGCGACTAAGCACAGTGTCAATAAAGTGGAGGCTTATCAAATTTATGCACAAGCTCAATTAAAGATGAAAGATATTGACGGTGCAGTATTAAGTTTAGAAAGGGCTTTATCATGGAGTCAAAATGATCCCAAAGTTCAAATAACCATGTTACAGTTATTGCTCAGCCAACAAAAGCTTGAGCAAGCTAAGGTCTTGTTGAGCAGACTAGATGAGCGTCAAGTTGAGCCACAGTTGCTGAGTTATTATCAAGCGCAATGGCATCATTTTTCTGGTGAAATCGATACAGCGATTAAATTATATCATAAGTCGCTTAAACAGCATTCAACTCAAATTGCTTCAATGGGATTATATCGATTGTATTTAGAGCAAAAAAAATATGCTTTGGCCCAAGGCACAATTAACAATTGGCTGAAAGTCTCCCCCGACGATTTAATTGCTCATGTAGCATTGGCAGACAGTTATATAAGTGAAGGAAAGTATCAGAAAGCTGTAGATTATTATCAAACCCTGATAAAGAATTACGGAGAGCAACCCGTATTTTTGAATAATATTGCCCATGCACAATTGACTCTTGGACAATATGAACAAGCGGTTGTTTTCGCAGAAAAGGCATTTAAAGCACTACCTGAAAATGTATCTGTAATCGATACCTTAGCTTGGGCTTATACCCAAAACCAACAATATGATAAGTCTTTGCCATTATACCGAGAAGCATTAGCTAAACAGTCAGATAATAGTGAGGTAATGTATCACCTCGCCTATACGTTAATAAAATTAGGGCGTCATCAAGAAGCTAAACAGTTGCTGATGCAAGTCGTTGCAAGTAAACAAGAATTCTATAGCAAAGCAGAGGCAAAGAAGCTATTAGCAACATTATAGTACACTAGAGACATCAATTATTTTGACCGCTGAATAAGCTCTATTACTCCAAGTCTGTGAAGGTTTAACATAGCTTGTTTCAATTTCTATGTGAATTTGGATAGTTAAAAAATCATGCTAAGCAAAACGAAACGCTAAACCATGAATAGTTTGAATTTATCAGCAATAGAAAGTAACGGTTTTATTGTGCAGTGAAAGTTATGTGTTTTCTCGGCTTCGCTATTGCTCTTATTTTAAATGCTGTAAATTGTACATTTTAGCGCAGATTATTCTGTAATGTTGCAAAAATAAATGACAAATGTTGTTGGATTTGTTCTAGAATCCCCACAAAAATTGTATACTGTTTAAAAAGTTTTCAATCAAATATACAATTCTATTTAAGCCGCCAATTTGAGATGGCTTACTATCACTATTAACTGTTTATATTGGGGAAGCTACTATGCTTTTTACTGGTTCATTACAAACAGATTGTCCTATACGTCAAAAGATCCGCGAGTTTTATCGTATTGATGAAGAACAGATAATCGAGCATATTCTACCACTTGCCGAAGTGGGCGTTAAAGCACGAAGTCGAGCATGGGAAAAAGCTCGTCAAATGGTGCTTACTATTCGTGAAACCGAAGAGGCAGGTGTTGATGCTTTACTCAATGAATACTCGCTCTCTTCAGAAGAGGGGGTGGTGTTAATGTGTTTGGCCGAAGCATTACTTCGTGTACCTGATACAAAAACGCAAGATGCACTGATCCGAGATAAGCTATCAAAGGGGGAGTGGAGCCACCATTTAGGTAACAGTGACTCGCTATTTGTTAACGCCTCAAGTTGGGGGTTATTAGTCACAGGTAAAATGGTTAACTATTCTGATAAGAAACAGTCAGAGCATTTTGGCATCTTAAAGCGAACGCTAGGTCGTTTAGGCGAGCCTGTGATTCGATCATCTGTGCACCTCGCGATGAAAGTCATGGGTAAGCAGTTTGTCTTGGGAACGAATATTGATGAAGCGTTAAAAAGAGCAAAGGAAACCGAAACCAAGGGGTATGTATATTCCTACGATATGCTGGGTGAAGGCGCTCGCACAATGGCTGATGCCGAGCGTTACTTTGACGCTTACATGAAGGCTATTCATGCACTAGGTAAAGCCGCGAATGGCAAAGGTCCCATTGAAAGCCCAGGCATTTCAGTTAAATTATCAGCTATTCACCCACGTTATGAGTTTACACATCGCGAGCGTGTTTTCAATGAGCTAGTACCGAAACTTAAAGAACTTGTCCTTGTTGCTAAACAGTATGACGTTGGCTTTACGGTTGATGCTGAAGAAGCTGATCGATTAGACATTTCATTAGATGTTATAGAAGCCGTATTTTCAGATCCAGAGTTAGGCGATTGGACAGGGTTTGGTTTAGCGGTTCAGGCGTATCAAAAGCGCGCTATATTTGTGATTGAATGGTTAGAAAACTTAGCGCGTCGTGTTGGCCGTAAAATGATGGTGCGCCTAGTAAAAGGCGCTTACTGGGATACGGAAATTAAGACAACACAAGTTGATGGCTTAGATGACTTCCCGGTATTTACCCGTAAAGCAACTACCGACGTAAGTTACAAAGCATGTGCGATTAAATTAATGGCAGCGCGTGATGTCATATTCCCACAATTTGCGACACACAATGCCTACACGGTTGCGACAATTTTAGAGTTGGCTAAGGGCGATACTCAAGGGTTTGAGTTCCAGCGATTACACGGTATGGGTGAATCACTTTATGATCAAGTTGTAACCAATGAAAAAATAAAGTGTCGTGTTTATGCGCCAGTGGGTGAACATGAAGATTTACTGGCTTATTTAGTCAGACGATTATTAGAGAACGGCGCCAATTCTTCATTTGTTAATGCGATAGTTGACGAATCTAAACCGGTTGAAGAGTTATTGCCAGATCCGGTTGAAAAATTGCAAGATTTACGTAACAAGCGTAATACCGCAATTTTATTTCCAATTGATTTGTATGGTGAAGAGCGAGCCAATTCTAAAGGAATGGACATAACGGATATCAATCAGCTTACGCCATTAAAAGAAAATTTAGATGCGTGGGCTGCAGCCAATATTACCAATGTTTCGACGTTAGACGAGAATCAAGTTGCGGTAACCAACCCTATGAACCACGATGAAGTGGTTGGTGTGTTAATGTATCATACGCCAGAGCAAATGAAAGACATCGTGGCCCGCTCTGAAGCTGCATTTGAAACTTGGTCTCAAACACCGGTTAAAGAAAGAGCGAATATCCTTCGCCGTACTGGTGATATCCTAGAGCGTCATAGAGATGAGCTTATTGCCATTTGTATCAAAGAAGCGGGTAAGCTGACCCAAGACAGTATTGATGAAGTTCGCGAAGCCGTTGATTTTTGCCGTTATTATGCTGCTCGAGCTGAAGAATTAGCTCAAGACGACAGAATGGAAGCTCGTGGCCCCATTCTTTGTATTAGCCCTTGGAACTTTCCTTTGGCGATATTCTTAGGTCAAGTGGTTGCAGCAATAGCTACCGGTAATACAGTAGTTGCAAAACCTGCTGAGCAAACAAGCTTAGTGGCAAAGCGAGCACTCGAATTAATGACGATTGTTGGTTTACCAGACGATGTCGTGCAATTGGTCTATGCACCAGGTCGAGCCGTTGGGGAAAATATTGTCAATGATGAGCGAATTCAAGCGGTGATGTTTACCGGCTCTACACAAACGGGTACGTTAATCTCGAAAATACTTGCTGAGCGAGGTGGACAGCAAGTCCCTCTTATTGCTGAAACCGGTGGTCAAAACTGTATGGTAGTTGACTCTACCGCGTTACCAGAGCAAGTCTGTGATGATGTTATCAGCTCAGGATTCCAAAGTGCTGGTCAACGATGCTCAGCCTTACGAGTTTTATTTATCCAAGAAGATATTGCCGATACCGTAATCAATATGGTTAAAGGGGCAATGAAAGAACTCACGGTTGGCGACCCACAATTTTTATCAACCGATGTTGGCCCTGTCATTGATGATAAAGCATTAAATGCCTTAAACGCTCATGTTGAATTTATGAAAGGTAAAGGCGAATTACTGTTTGAATGCCCATTACCTGATTTGGGCGAACAAAAACATAATTTATTCGCGCCTCGTTTATACGAAATTGATAACTTGTCAGTACTTGAAAAAGAAGTTTTTGGTCCTGTTGTCCATGTTATTCGATTTAAGGGCTCAGAGCTTGATGATGTGATTGACCAAATCAATAATACTGGGTTTGGTTTAACGATGGGCATTCACACCCGTATTAATGAACGAGCAGAAGATATCGCAAGACGCGTTCAAGCAGGTAATATTTACGTTAACCGAAATATGATTGGCGCAATTGTTGGTGTTCAACCATTTGGAGGGCGTGGTTTATCTGGTACAGGTCCAAAAGCTGGTGGGCCAAACTACTTAAGTCGTTTAGTACGTGAAAAGCTTACGCCGGATGAAGGTGAGGTAAACTACCAAACTAAATCCAATATCGATATGGTTGATATGGGAACTGCGCAAGACCATATTGATGACATGATCGAATTAGCGCAAAAAGCAGAGCGAATTTGGCGCAATACCGAGTTAAATGATCGCGTTTCTGTTATGCGTCAGTTGTTAGCTAAAGTTGCTACAGTAGATATAGTTGATGAGTTAGCAGATGATTTATCTAAATCACTGGCTGATTCGCGTGCACAATTAACGCGTATCGAAAAACAACTTAAAAAGCCAAAAGTGCTGCCTGGGCCAACAGGTGAGTCTAATCTCCTTTATTTAGAACCGCGCGGCTGCGTGGTTTGTTACGCAGATAAAGACACCGAGTTTAGGTTCTGGTTAATGTCGATAGTTTCAGCGCTTGCTATTGGTAATACCGTAATCACCGCGGTTTCAGAAACATTTTTTGAAGAAGCTAAAGCCATCAAAGATAAGCTTGCGCTTTGCGGTGCGGTTGATGGTGTATTACAAGTTGTGATGCACAATAAGCTTAACGCGTTGCTAGAGCATGGTGATATTGATGGAGCCGTAGTTGATAGTAACTGTGCTCGTATGGGGTACTTTACTAAGCAACTTGCAGAGCGTGAAGGCGCCATTTTACCGATTATCAGTGCCGAATATAACGATACGTTGATCCAACGCTTGGTCGCTGAGAAAACGGTCAGCATCGATACGACAGCATCTGGCGGTAATACTTCGTTAATGACCTTAGTAGAAGACGATGAGTAAACTTTGCAAGCCTTGCTAAACAAGCTCGTAGGGTAAAAGTAGCACTTGATCTTAAAAGCCCCCAGTAATTGGCCATTCAATTACTGGGGGCTTTTTATGAGCCTAGGGCAACTGTCTGCTCATCTTCCATTTTCTCCTTTTGGTTTTAATCTAAACGTGCTCATCAAAGCTGTAAGGTCAAAGTTCAGCAACAATCAATTATTATAGCTCTTGAACATTTTAATAAATTCATCGGGTAATAACGGTTTAGCGATGGTATATCCTTGTACTAAATCACACGCTAATGATTTTAGGTAATTTAGGGTATCTTTATCCTCAGCTCCTTCTGCACAAACCGATATACCAAGGCTTTGCGCTAGCTGTATTAATAGTTTGACGATCACGTCAGCCTCTTTATCTTGCAGGGCATTACAGACAAACATTTTATCAATTTTTAACTCACTAAAAGGCATACGATAAAGTTCGACTAAGGAGGAAAAGCCTGTGCCAAAGTCATCTATAGATAAACCAAAGCCCTTAAGACGAAATCTCGTTAAAATTTTAGTTGTCACTGAGACATCTTCCATCGCTGCGCTCTCGGTAATTTCAAATATAATAGATGAAGTTGATAACCCTGCATTGTTAATTAAGCTCTCATAATAGTCAGGTAAAGAGAGGTCATTGAGCATTGAAGGGGATAAATTAATTGAAATATGCGGTTCACAATGATCGCTTTTCCATTGACATAAGTGTTCAATCACATTTCGAATTAAACATTCGGTCATCATTGCCGTTAAGTTTTCTGATTCAATCAATGGTAAAAATTTTACTGGCGGTAATTCACCATGAATAGGGTGACGCCACCTAACCAGTGCTTCGGCCCCGATAATTTTAGGGATAACGCCTTTTAAATAAACTTTAGGTTGAAAGCGAGGATAAAATTCATTTCTGCTTAAGCCTTGTATTACCTCTTCTAGAGTGAAGTTTTCCTTCCCTAATGGGTTGTGTAGGGCTGGCTTGTCTGTGTTTATCGAACTTAAGGCCAATTCAATCGCTTCACGCTCAATAGGTTTGCTTAAAGTGCCTGTGATTTTAAGACCTTTTGAGATGCCATAATCTCTAGCGGCATTGAGTACTCGGTTGTCATGACCACTGATGATAAATATATCCGCATGACACCCAAGCTTGTGTATCAAATCTAATGTTTGGATGCCATCAAATCCTGGCATGGCTAAATCGACAAATAGTACCGATGGCATGAACTGATTATAGTGTTCATCAAGTGCGATAGGGTCGGTTAGCACACTGGTGTCGAAATCCATCTCTTCAGCGATATCTGCGATGATTTCACCTATCATCGGTTCGTCATCAATTATCAGGGCTCTTCGATGTATCATGATGTTGAGTCCTTGGGCATTTGGGCGATACGTATTGCAGTAATGATTGCTTCTTGCAATTGGGCTTCGGTATATGGTTTGTGCAGAATAGGCTCGTTAATTTCGACAAACTGAGTGTTTTTAGGGAAGCCTGTTGTTAAGACTGCAGAAATACTTGGCTGAGTTTGCTTGGCAAAGGCCGCTAATTCGCCGCCGTCGATACCACCTGGCATGACCATGTCTGTAAACAATACGTCAATGTCAGTGTTAGATAAGATACTTTTTGCTTCGACACCATTGCTAGCGGAAAGCACATTCACTCCTATTTTTTTTATTTGAGCTTTTGCTACTTCTAACAGTTCTTCTTGATCTTCAACTATTAATACATTGATATCATTATATATTGGTGGATTTTTTTGTGTCGCTTCATTTGGTAAAGAATTTGACTTGAGCGAGCTAAACTCACAAGGAAAATATAGGGAGATATGTGTACCGATATGCTCTTCACTATAGAGGTTGATGTGCCCATTTGATTGCTTAATGAACCCGTAAACCATACTGAGTCCCAGTCCTGAGCGCTCGCTTGCTTCTTTTGTCGTAAAGAACGGCTCAAATACTTTGTTTTTTATATCATTCGGGATCCCTTCTCCAGTATCACTTATAGAAATACAAATGAAGCAGCAACTATCCGCTAACTTGTCATTTTGATGATGACGTTGGTCTAGATCTTTACGTTCAACAACAATACTAAGTTTGCCACCTTTAGGCATTGCATCGCGAGAGTTGATGGCGATATTTAAAATAGCCAACTCGAATTGGTCAGGGTCAACTTTTATTGATGGTATGTCCTTGTTAAGCAGCAAGCTAAACTCAACGTCTTCACCAAGTGTTCTTACTAACATGTCTTGCATCCCTTCGATTAATGCATCTACTTGGACGGTCTTGGGTGAAAGCGCTTGTTTTCTGGAAAAGGCCAGCAGCTTTTTGGTTAAATCGGCACCACGTTTACTGGCTGCGATAATATTATTAGTATACTTTTCAAGCTTTTGTTGTGATTTTACATGAGGTTCCATTAACTGGGCATTGCCTAAAATGATGCCAAGCATATTATTAAAATCGTGTGCTATCCCTCCAGTTAAACTGCCAATTGCTTCGAATTTTTGTGCTTGAACAAACTTACTTTCTGCCAATTTAAGCTCGGTTAAGTCGGCAAACTGGTAGATAAAATAATCCGGCTGATTATTGCGATCAAAGACTAAAGCTACGCTAGCTAAGACATCAACACTCTCACCATTTATTTTTACCAGCTGTACTTCTTCAATAAAATTTTTTGAGGTGCCAGCTAATAACTGTTTGATATGAGGTTCGAATTCTTGCCAACATATTGCTTTAAAAATAGATTTAAATAAGCGTGAAAATAGCGCAGCTCGATTAATGTTTAACAGTTCTAATAGCTGAGTATTGGCATCAATCCATTCGCCATTAGTATCAATAATAGCTAAACCAAACCTTGCATTTTCAAAAACATTTCTAAATAACGTTTCGCTTTTTCGCAATGCTTGCTCGATTTCAAGCTCGTGACTGATATCAATCATGACGGCTAAGTAACGTTTGTTTTTTGTTTTACTGGTACTTTCAAGCCGGCTGGAGAAAAGGACATCCAGTGTCTTGCCATCTCGTGTGGTTACCTTTAATGGTAGGTTAGAACAAATTTCTTTGTTGGTATTAGTCCATTGCTCGTTTAACCCATCAGATAGAAAGTCTGACCAAGTGCTGCCTATGACCTGCTCTCGATTGTAACCTAAAGTTTTTAACCAAAATTCATTAACGTAAATAATGTTTCCGTTTTGGTCGAAGCTATGCATCATGATTGGCGCGTTATTACGAGCATTGATTTGAATCGCCATGCGATTAAACGACTCAGCAAGTATACTTAGTTCGTTATGGCGTTGTGGTGGAATTAGATGTAGCTTTTCTTCATTCGTTAATGAATTGATGGCATTGGTGACATCTCTTATTGGCAAGAGTGTTCTGTATATAAAGAACATTACCAACACTCCAATAACTAATGCAGATAATATGATGATAATAATCATATGCTGATAACGCTGTTTTGCGTCATCTAATAATTTCCTCATTGGTATCTCGGTTACCAATGAGAAGGTTCTACTAGTAGTATTGTTTTGAAAGCGAAAGTCCCTTTTGATTAGGTAGAGGTTTTTACTTGCATCGCTGTAGCTAAATAAGTCGCTATTTTTACTAGGCGATTCAACAGATATCGGGGATAACAGATGTTGAGGGAAATCTCTTTGCCAAGTAATTTCTTGGTTGAACTCAAAACCAAATGTTTTTTCTGGTTCAGGATGAATAAGATAATAACCTTCACTATTCAAAAGATAGATGTTCGTGTTTGGTGAAGCATTTTCAACGAGCGAATTTATCGTTAAGCTCAGGTCTATGTTGATAATAATGATCCCAAAAATTTGACCGTCATTATCAAATACTGGGGTGGCACCTCTAAGAGTGGGTTTAAAAGGCCGTTCAATAGTGCCAAATTCTCGATTTAAATTAATTGGTGATAAATAGAATTCATTATTGCCAAGCGTTATGGCTTTTTGAAAGTAGTCTCGAAATCCTTTTTGCTGCAGATTTTGCCCACTGATAATCACTGGCTTGTTATTTTGTCGCTCGACACGAACAATCTCCCTTCCTTGCTCGGCAACCCCGATAAAGCGTATTTGCGTATATTGATGATGTGTTGCAAGAAATGCTGAAAATATAACACTTAAACGGTTTTTCCAGTCTTCCAAAGTAGAAAAGCGATCTTGGTGTTGTGTTGTGTTTTCTGAACTTGTTGCAATGATCCCTTGAATCGGAGGAGTATTCTTAAGGGTTAAAACGTCGTTCTTCAACAAATTGATGTCATTGAGAAAAAATTCACGTTTTTTGTCTAAGTGATAGATTTCACTAGACATCACTTTATCAATGAAGTGTTCGCGTTCTTGATTGACTTGGTAATAGCTGATAATTGTTGTTAATAGGAGCAGTGCTACGCCAAATAATACACTCACCTTAAACGGTATACTGTTTAGCCATTTCTTCAAAGTAGGGGAGAAAGTCATTGAGGTATAACATCCTGTTAGTATGTCGTCTTTTGTCACTCAACATAACGTAACAAAAGGCAGTAGTGCGTCTATGGACAATTGTCGAGATTTTAGTTCATTAGTTATTTTGCTTATTACTTTGTTTAAGTTAATTAAATGTTTTAGTTACCTTAGTGATAAATGTAGTCAAAAAATATTTCATAAGCATTAGTATGGTCGAAAGTAGAAATTGCTCAAGAAAATCGATTAAAAAAGATAATTCACGATCAAAGGTTGATGAGACGCATTGTCAAATCAACCTTTTAATAGGAAAAGAAAGGAAAGGCGTATAGAAGCAGTTACTTATCAATGCTATCTAGATAATAAAGCATCAGCAAATGAGCGGCACTCCAACTAAAGTTTGTTGCACCTTGTACAGCTCCAGTTTCTGGATGATAATTTTCTCGAATAGACTGATTTTCTCTTAGTCCGTGAGCGTTTGTATAAAGTTTTTTAAGGGCGTTATCAGCGTGGTTATTAAAACCATAGTTACGCAAAGCGACAATGGCAAAATAAAATTGATCTAACCAGACTCTGCCTCGCCAGTAGATATCCGGATGATAGGCAGGGTTAGATATTGCTGCGGTTGGAAAGGGCACCAAGCTATTAAACTCGTCACTTGATAGCATAGTGGTGACGACGGCATTCGCATAGGCTTTTGGTGCTATTTTTGCCCACAGCGGTGCCCAACCTTCAGGGCCTTTGCCGCGCTTGATTAGCAGTGTGCCTTGGCAAGACTGAGGAGCCCCGTTTCTAGGTTGATGTCGAGCCGAAGGATGTGGTAATTGACGATCATAATAAAAACCAGAATCGTTATCATAAAAGCATTGATTAATGCGTTTGGTTAAATCGGCAGCTTGTTGTTTTAGTGCTTGTGCTAAGCTAACCTTTCCTAACACTTGAGCCATTTGTGCGAGTTGTTGCTTTTCCAACGCTAAATAACTGTTTAACTCTACCGATTCTTGATTGAGTGAAAATCCAATAACCTGACCTGTGTCATCTTTGTTTTCTAAAAACATCACTTGCCAATCACGTTGTGCTTTTTTTACATCACCTTGGTAATTTTTTGCGGCGTATGCTTGTAATTGTTCATCATTAATAAAGCCAAATCGCGCCGCATTATCCATTCCTGATTCCCAAGCAGCACCATGTTGTGCGCCAATATCTATCGCTTGGTAATCGTGTGATTCAATAATCTCCTGATAAAGCGCATTACCATGACAACGATACCAAGAATCCTGTTGCAATTGACAAGCTTTTAGTCGTTCTTTTGAAGTCCCCTTTACCGTAAAGGAAAGCGCTCCCTGTTGATTATTATGGAGTGGATGAAGGGTTGCCCCATATTCAACTAAGCCATTTTGATCATGATCACGATTGCGATACCACCACTGATGATAACTAAGTAATTTAGGAAAAATAGCCTCGATAAAAGTCATATCTTTGGTCTGTTGATAAATTTGCCACGCTGCCCAACTAGCCAGAGGCGGCTTCGTATTCCGCTCATTCCAGTTGCCGCCAACACCACCGCGTTGTCGATCTTGGTTAAAAAATATCGCATCGATGATCATACCGCTGTCTTGAGGCCTAATGTCATCATCACTCTTTATTTGATAACTAAACATGGTATTTAGATTTTCTTTTGCTAAAGAAGGCGAATGTCGGGCGATAGCAACAATGTGTTTCCAGCTATCCCACGCCCACAATCCATTAAACCATCTAGCAGTTACTGATGGAGTGATACCACTGTGTTGAATACTGCCGGCAGGGCTTCGCCAATTACCAATGAGTGTTTCTAGCGCTTTAACCGCTAGTCGTTGTTCAGTCATGGGTTTATTTTTTGATGTAATTGGAGTTAAGTACGCTTGCCAGCGCTGGCGTGAGGTATTTATTGCCTGCACAGGAGCGCTTAATAAAGACACGATTTCTTCCTGATAGCGAGTTGCTTCTTTTTGATCATGAAAGTAACTGTGGCTAGTGTATATTTGTCTTGTCTGCTTCGGTGCTAACGTTAATGAAGTATTGCTTTCATAACGGGTATTTTTCTGATCAAAGGATGTTGATGAGTCGATTGAGCGAGTTATCTGGTACTGGGCCCCATCACTGAGCATCATATCCCATTTCAAATTCACTGGAGTAAAATTCAGTTTTAGTCCCTGTGGTACCTTACTAAATGCTGGTGCCCATTGCGGGATTTTATCCGTAACAAGTTCGGTATTACTCCATTTTTTTAGTAACTCGCCGCGCCATTGTAAAGATAAGTCAAGTGGACGGCTATCGGTATTGGTTAACGTCGTGGTAACCAAAGCGGTTCGATGAGAGACAAAATTTAATGATATTGAAACGTCTAAGTTGCTAAATTGATAGTTTAAACGTAACTGCCCAGGTAATGAATAGTGATCGCGTTTAGCACGGGTAATTGGATAATTTTCGCCAGTGGCCAAATTAGTGATGGTCAGTGCTTCAAGTTGTTTCGCGAGATAAATACCGTACTCTTGAGCGATAATCATTGGGCCTGAAAAAGCCATGTGATCATGGTTTTGTTCTGGTAATAGAAATCCATGCCAAGCGCCTAAATCAAACAATGGATTAAATTGTTGGTTTTTGTAACTGTCATACATTTTAAATTGTAGCGGTGTGCCAGTTCTTTCGAGAGTATTGGCAAAAAGCTGCACCTGATGCTGTGCACCTTGATTTTTTGCTTCTTTAGCACTGGTCCCCGTGTAACTTACCTGCTCATCACACCAAGCATTGGGTAGGGATAACATCATGCAAATCATAAAAATTGATAGCTTCGTTATATTCTTTAACAATTTTTTACCTCTATCTTCTTAACCACTAGCCCTAGGGTCTGTTGACCTTCGTTTGTTTTTTCTGCAATAGCCATTGCCCGAAGGGCTGAGGCCAAAATGGCGTTACTCTTCGTTAAAAACCTATTATTTAGCTCACTAAACTTCTAAGTTTTTGCCTTGATTAACGTCATTTTATCACTCAGCATAAATTTTAAACAAAGATAAACAGACCCTAGAGCTTAACATTAACCACGATAAATCAATCATATAATATATATGGTATATTACACAATAATATTATTTGTATGATAAATATTGCAATATTGTTTTTTGGATCATAGTATGAAATGGAACGGTGAAAAGTTCGACAGCGAAAAATTAAAAATATAAACAAATGAACAGTTAAGTTGTGTGTTCATTCGACATGACACTGGAGAGATTCAATGCCCAAAAAACAACTAAAACTCAATTACCTATCCATGTTGGTAATGTTTAACCTTGGTGTGGCTACAAATGTTCAAGCTGAGGAAGTTAAGCAAGAAACAGAAAATGATATTGAAAAAATAACCGTCACTGGCATCCAAGCAAGTTTAATTAAGTCGATGGATATCAAACGCTCGTCTGATGGTGTCGTTGATGCGATAGCAGCTGAAGATATCGGTAAGTTTCCAGATCAAAATGTTGCCGAATCATTGCAACGGATCTCTGGTGTTGCAATTGATCGAGAAGGCGGTGAAGGACAGTTGGTTAGTGTTCGTGGTCTTGGCCCAGAATTTAACTCGGTACTCGTCAATGGCAGAACTATGGCAACGATCAGTGGTGGTCGTGCGTTTAGTTTCGATACGCTGGCGTCTGAGTTAATTAATGGTGCAGAAGTACATAAAACCCAAACCGGTAAACTACAAGAGGGTAGTATTGGTGCCACCATTAATGTTACGACACATCGTCCATTATCGTTAAAAGATTTTAAAGTTGCTGGCAGTGTTAAAGGCACTTATGACGAAATGTCAGGGGAAACAAACCCAACTTACTCGGGGTTTATCAGTAACACCTTTTTAGATAATACCGTAGGTGTGCTTGGCTCCATCGCGGTAAGTGATCGAGACAGCCGTTTTGACTATGGACAAACCGCAGGTTATATCACCCATCACACCTTGAATCTCGATGATGGTACTTTTCATGACAATATTTTTTTACCTAGAAACTACGATCAAATCGTGCAAACCGAGCGTCGTGAGCGAACAACAGCTAACTTAATCTTACAGTATCAACCTAATGAAGATTTGTTGATGACAGCTGATATGCTCCATTCAGAATACGATGTCAGTTATCGTCAAGATATCCTCGCACATTGGTTTGATGGGGCGAATATTGTCGATGCCACGCTAGATGAAAATCGCACCGTGGTGAAACTTGATTCGGCGCGCACCAGTGCAACTGACTATCTGAATCGTCTATCATCAAGACCAACAACGACCAAAGCCTTTGGTTTTAATACTGAATGGACAGTCAACGACCGTTTATCGTTTGTTGCTGATATTTCTCATTCCGAAGCTGAATCATTAAATGGTGGCAGAACCACTGATACCGTAGCTGGTTTTATTAACGCTTATTCATTTGATAACAGCACAGGTTCTTCAGTACCTCAATTAAGCTTTACTGAAGATTTAGATCCAAACCGGGTTAGTTCTAACTGGGCAAGTAAATTTGGTAGCGACATTAGCGATGAAATCACCGAAATAAAACTTGATGGTGAATATATTGTTGATAATGGTGTGCTATCTAAAATTTCGTTTGGCGGTATGCATTCAGATCGTACGTTAGCAACCACATACTATGAGACCAATTGGCGTGTCAGTGTTGCCCATGGTGGATACCCAGAGGGAATGGTGTTTCCAGAAGGGATGTTTACGATTTTTGACTCTGATGGATTCTTATCTGGCGCTGGAGCCGATACTGCTAACCAATGGTTAATGTTCGACTCGTACGAGTTTATGGATTTTCTGTTAACTGACGATGCCATTAATGCCTCAAGCGATCCTCAATGGACACGAGATGTCATTGCAGAATATAACGGCTTTGATGTTCATCCTGATTCTACCGCTTATGACGTAAATGAAGAAGTGAGCGCTTTATATACTGATTTCCATATGTCTGGCAGTGTCAGTGATATGCTTTGGAGTGCAGTTGTTGGTTTACGTTATGTCGAAACAACCACAACGTCTTCTGGTTCGACGATAGCTTTGTTAGATTTAGTTGATCCAACCAATACTGGTGATTATCAGCCGGTAGAAAGTGATGACTGGGTTCCTGTCTCAGAAAGCTACACGTATGATAATTGGTTACCGAGTATTAATGCCAACCTTGAAATTCGTGAAGATTTAATCGCGCGTTTTGCTTATTCAAAAAGTATCACCAGAGCAACATTAAGTGAAATGTCACCAACGGTATACTACGGTGGCGGTAAATTGGATGCCTTACAAGCAGGTGGCGGTAATCCAAAATTAGACCCTTATGAATCAACCAATGTTGATTTGAGTTTAGAGTGGTACTTTGATGAAAATAGTTACGCAGCAGTAGCTTATTTCAGTAAAGACATTGATAACTTTATTGACAGTGGTATATCAAAAGAAACCGTAGATCTTGCCAGTGGTTCATACGAATACACTGTCTCTCGTCCAATGAACTTAAACAGTGCCACTATTGATGGCTATGAGTTAGCTGTTCAGCACAGTTTAACCTACCTGCCAGCGCCTTTTGATGGACTAGGGTTTATGGCCAATATGACTTTTGTTGATAGTGAGTCAAGTGCCGATACGGTTGAAAACCCATTACCACTTCCTGGGCTTGGAGATTCTCAAAACTTAATTTTATTTTATGAGAAAGATGCCTTGCAGTTTAGGGTTGCCTATAACAACCGTAATGAGTTCATGCAATCTACCAGCAACTGGGCAGGTGGTGCGCCTATTTACGTAGAAGATTATGCGCAAGTTGATATTAGTGGTAGCTATGACATCAATGAAAACTTCAGTGTTTTTATTGAAGGTATCAATGTTACCAATGAAATCATGTATAAACGTGGACTCTATAAAAACCATGTCTTAGCCATTATCGAAACAGGCCCTCGTTACTCAATTGGGGTACGAGCAAATTTTTAATCGATAAGTTGTGTATTTTAAGGCAAAGGAATTGCCTTTTCTCGCCAAGTCCCGTTCTCAGTGCATAAGGAATATCGCTTAACGGACTTTTATTTCACATTAACACATTAGAAAGAACATTATGTCCCATCCTCATTTTTGGCTAAGAGCCGAAACTAAGCCCAACGAACAAAGGGCAGCACTAACACCTTATGGCGCAAAACAGATGCGCGATCTTGGTTATATGGTAACGATAGAATACTGCGAGCAAAGAATTTTTCCAATCGAAGCTTATGAACAAGCAGGTTGCATTATCGCGCCTAAAGGCAGCTGGATAAACGCTCCTCAATCCGCCTACATTATTGGGCTTAAAGAGTTGCCCGAAGCCAATGAACCCTTAGTTCATCAACATATTTATTTTGCTCACGCTTACAAAAACCAGCAAGGTGCAGCGCAATTATTAGATCGCTTTAATCGCGGTGGTGGTACGTTGTTAGACTTAGAGTACTTGGTGGATAACAATCACCGCAGAGTCGCCGCTTTTGGTTATTGGGCTGGCTTTGCCGGTGCCGCATTGGCGGTTTGGGGCTGGGCTAATCAGCAAGGTGCCAAGCTACCATTAGCGCCACTAAATGCGTTTGAAAATCAACAGGAATTAGTAAAACAAGTCGCTAATGCATTGGCGCAATGTAAAGTGTTACCAAGGCTTTTGGTCATAGGGGCAAAGGGGCGAAGTGGTAAAGGTGCAAAAGCATTAGCGGATTTATTAACGTTAGACACTATCGGTTGGGATATTGAAGAGACACGCAACGGTGGACCGTTTAGCGAAATTAACCAGTTTGATATTCTGATCAATTGCGTCATGATTAATCAAGCTTTGCCACCATTTGTCACAGAAGCCTCTATTGATTCTCCAACGCGCCAGTTATCGATGATTGCTGATGTCAGTTGTGATCCATACGGAAGTTACAACCCGATACCTTTATACAAACGGTGTACGACATTCTCTCAACCTATCATCAATCTCATTGAGCAACCTAAACCGTTAGCGCTTATTGCTATTGATCATTTGCCGTCTTTGTTGCCTCGTGAAAGCAGTGAAGATTATGAACAACAACTTTTACCGCATTTACTCTCTATTAAAACCGATGACAACCATGTTTGGCAGCGAGCACTGGATTTATTTGAGCAAAAGCGTCGCGATATTGAGCCAGCGAAGAGGAATTCTTCAACACAGTTAAATGTGCCAAGCGCATCAAAAACACATCAAGAGGTGAACGCGTGAATAAAACGACAATTCATTGGTTAGGGGCCGGCTTATCCTCTTTGCCAGGACTTAAAACATTAGCGCAATCTGACAAATATCGTTTGATTGTTTGGGTAAGAGATCCAGAAAAAGTCGCTGCAAACCTAACAGAATATGACATAGAAACAACTATTCACCAGTTAGACTGGCAACACTTTACTCAAACTATTGGCCCAGGAGATATCGTTGTCTCTATGCTACCGGCAACGGAGCATGTTGCTGTTGCAAGATTGTGTCTGACACGGGATGCACATTTTGTCTCTAGTAGTTATATTTCGCCGGAAATGGCCAACCTTAATGAACAAGCAAAAGCCAAAGGGTTATGTTTTGTTAATGAAGTTGGCTTGGATCCAGGTATTGATCATCTATTTGCTCATTTGTTGGTTGATCAATATCGTCATAGTGATGATTATGATCCATCACATCAGGTAACGTTTCGTTCATACTGCGGTGGGGTTCCCAATATTGCGAACGATTTTAAATATAAGTTTAGCTGGTCTCCGCTAGGGGTTCTAAAGGCATTAAAGTCCCCGTCAAAATGGATAGAGAATGGTCAAACATGTAGTGCTAATGCGCCATGGGAGTCATTGCGAGAAATATTTATCGAACCTGCGAATGAATTATTTGAAGCATATCCTAATCGTGATTCACTACCTTTCATTGATGACTATCAATTTGATCCTGATTGGCCGATTGATGAGTTTGTCCGTGGAACTTTGCGTTTAAGTGGTTGGTCTTCAGCGTGGCAGTCATTATTTGAACAAGTGAAATCGATTGACCCGGTAACTCAAGAGTCAAAGCTACGCGATATATCAGAAAAGTTAGAGCAAAAGTACGCTTACCAAAATAATGAAGCAGATCGCGTCGTACTTTTTGTACAGCTTACCGCCAAGCAACAAGGAACAGTTAAATGGCAACAAAGTTACTTTATTGATGAAGTGGGTAATGAGCACGGACAAGCGATGGCAAGGCTCGTGTCCCTGCCGGTTTTGATGGCAATTGATGCGGTGGTTGAAGGGACAGTCCCAAGCGGGGTCACACCAGCACCACGTGAACCGGCATTGGTTAATCAATGGTTAGATAAGTTGGCTAAAACCGGTATTGAAATTAAACACACGAGAAAATAAACAAACGCTTACCTAGCTTTACTAGGTAAGCGTTTTTTTTACTTATTGTCATTAAAAGGTGTGAAGGAAAATATAATGAAAAATAACAAACTCCCGACCTTGACAGATGCATTATTACCTATTGTTTTCATGTTGATGTTGCTATCGCTGTCAGTCTATTTTTTTGGTGATGATTCATCTTCTGGACCAAATCAAATCGCCTTATTGCTCAGTGCTGGTGTTGCTACGCTTGTTGCCCTGAAAAATGGCATTAGCTCAAAAGCGATAGAAGAGGGCATCACTCAAGGCATTAGCATAACGTTAGGGGCTATTTTAATTTTATTGGCAGTCGGCTCATTGATTGGTACCTGGTTACTTTCGGGAACGGTACCGACAATGATTTATTTGGGTTTAGCGTTAGTTGAACCATCGCTTTTTTATGTGAGTTGCGCGATATTGTGTGCGTTGGTCGCCATTAGTATCGGCAGTAGTTGGACTGTGGCGGCAACCATCGGTGTTGCATTGATGGGCGTCGCAACCGGATTAGGGGCGAGTCTTGCCATCACTGCAGGCGCGATCATTAGTGGGGCTTACTTTGGTGACAAACTTTCGCCATTATCTGATACCACAAATTTATCTGCAGCTGTCGCTGGCAGTGACCTTTTCACACATATAAAGCATATGCTGTGGAGCACGATTCCCGCATTTTTAATCAGTCTGATTGTTTTTTATCTATTGGGCAATTCACTCAATGACTCGATAGATATGACCCGAATTGCATCGCTGCAAGCGGCACTAAGTGATAAGTTTTTTATCGCTTGGTATTTATTATTGCCATTAGCGGTTACGTTAATGTTGGCAATGGCAAAGTTTCCCGCTTTACCTGCTCTGGCGATAGGCGCATTAACTGGGGGCTTATGTGCGGTGATTTTTCAACAGCCATTAATTTTAACGTTAAGCGAGCCAGAGTTATCTCCGCTGAGTGCCAATATTAAAGTGGTTTGGCAAGTGATGTTTGCTGGACTTAAACTTACCACTGATAACACCAGTGTTAATGACCTACTCAGTGGCGGTGGCATGGGGGCTATGCTCAATACCATATGGTTAATTATTAGTGCGATGACCTTTGGTGCAGTAATGGAGAAAGCAGGATTGTTGTCATTGTTAGTTGATCGATTACTCGCATTTTCACAACGTGCCAATAGTTTAATTATTTCCACTATTGTGACTGCTTTCGGTACCAATTGTATCGCGGCTGATCAATACATTGGTATCGTTATTCCGGGGAGAATGTATAAGGGCCGCTATCAACAACTTGGCTTAGCTCCTCAAAATTTATCTCGCGCACTTGAAGATGGCGGCACCGTTACCTCGGTGTTAATTCCTTGGAACACCTGTGGTGCTTACATGCAGTCGGTCTTAATGATCAATCCACTTGAGTATTTTGTCTTTTGTATTTTTAACTGGTTATCACCGTTGATTGGCATTGTTAGTGCGCTTGTTGGTTTCAAGATAAAAAGATTGATCAAGGCAGATAGTAAACAAACAAGGGTCCAACAGGCTTATGTTTCTTAATCGTATCACGGCACTTAAATTAAGGAATGAATAATGGATAATCTGATTAAAAAAATTGTTGTTGTCGGTGGCGGAAGTGCGGGGTGGTTAGCCGCGGGTACTTTAGCGGCCAAAAACATTGGTGCAGATAAACCACTCTATGACATTGTGCTGGTTGAATCTCCAGACGTAAGTACCATAGGTGTCGGTGAAGGCACCTGGCCGACGATGCGCGGCACGCTTAAAGTGATGGGCATCGATGAATCTCAGTTTATTCGTGAATGTGATGTTGCATTTAAACAAGGGGCAAAATTTGTTGGCTGGGTCAACGGTCAAAAAGGTGATTTTTATTATCATCCTTTAGAGCTACCTAATGGGTATTTTGATTGCGATATGGCAAAAGCGTGGTATCAACAACAACGTGACGGTAACTTTTCGCCAAGCGTTTGTGTACAAGAGCATTTATGCGAAGCCAATATCGCGCCCAAATTAATAACAACACCTCAATTTGCAGCCATTGCTAATTACGCCTATCACCTTGATGCAGGGAAGTTTGGTGAGTTTCTCAAACATCATTGTATTAATAAATTGGGGGTGCGATATGTTCGCGATCATGTCACGGGAGTGAATGCTTGTGCAGACACAGGTAACATTATCAGCTTATCGACCCGCAAGAGCTGTGAGCTACACGGTGACTTATTTATCGACTGCAGCGGTAAGCAAGGGGTGTTGATTGGCAAACACTATCAAGTGCCTTGGACCAGCAAAAAAGACGTGCTTTTTATTGATAAAGCGATTGCCGTGCAAGTACCTTATCAAGAGACCGATACTGAAATCCCGCCATATACCGTTTCGACGGCACAATCGGCAGGTTGGATTTGGGACATTGGTTTACAATCTCGTCGTGGTGTTGGTCATGTTTATTCTAGTCAGCACAGTGATGAATCACAGGCGTTCGCTGAGTTACATCAATACTTGAAGGCAACAGGGATAAGTGATGTTGACCATTTATCGTTTAAAACCATCGATATTAATCCTGGAATTCGCGAAAAATTTTGGGTGAACAACTGCGTAGCGGTTGGCATGGCAGCCGGTTTTCTTGAGCCTTTAGAAGCTTCGGCTTTAGTCATGGTTGAGCTTGCGGCCGCAGCGATCAGCGAATATCTGCCGGCGGATAAACAGTCGCTGACCATTTTAGCTGAGCAGTTTAATGAAAAGTTTCATTACAACTGGCAGCGTATTATCGACTTTCTTAAATTGCACTATTTGGCAAGTCAGCGCAACGACACGTCATTTTGGAGTGATAACCGTTTAGATAGCACCGTGCCGGATACGCTGAGAGCACTCCTGGCGATGTGGCAATATCGGGCACCATCTGAGTTTGATTTTGGCCACAAACGCGAAGTCTTTTCTGCGGCAAGCTATCAGTACGTGCTTTATGGCATGAAGGTCATGCCTCACAGTATGCCGTCAGCGAATACAGATAAACAAAAGATGATGGCACAGCGTTTTCTTGAGCAAACACAGCAGCAAATACGTCAATTTCCGCTGAAATTGTCTAAACACCGAGCGTTATTGAATACCTTGAAGCATCATAGCTTTCAGGCACTTTAACATCGATATAGATAAGGGAATTTTTATGATCTCACTAGAACCTTTAAATAGAGAAAAACATCAAGCACTTAAAGTGGATAACACGCGGGTAGCGGCTACTATTGAGCATATGCATCTTGTTGATGTCTTTCCCAACGAAGTCACCTCTGTTGCTAAAGAGCTACCGATATTTTTTATCAAAGACAATCATACCGGACAATTTAACTTAATTGCCTTGATGGGGCTGAGTCTCGATGAGAATTTAATGGTCGAGAATGGCGTTTGGCAAGGACGTTATTTGCCACTAAAATTGGCCACCCAGCCACTCTTTTACCACTATTTAAATGAAAAGCCCGATGAAGTGAGTATTGTCGTCAATACGAGCGATGAACGACTACAGGCTAACCATGGACAGCCATTGTTTTCTCATGGGCAAGCATCGCCGTATTTAACGAATACAATCGCCCAACTCAATAATATTGCTTGCGGTTATCAAGATGTTGATAGCTTGGTTGCTGAGCTTCTAGCATGTGATTTACTAGAGTCAGTGTCTTTAGAGATTACCTTAGATAATAGTGAGTCGCTTAGACTTGAGGGCCTTTATACGATAAATGAAGCTCAATTGCGCCTGATAGAAAAAAGTGAACCTTGGATTTCCCTCGTTGAAAACATGATAGTTTCGCAGCAGCATGTCAAACGATTAATTGAACTGAAAAATAGCCTAATACCTAAAAGCAATTAAAGTAAATCATTCTAGGGGAGTGGTACCTCTTTTCGCTTTATCAGTGCGATGGCAATGCCCGAACTGATAAACGTTAAACCTGCTCCAGTGTTTAGGTGTTGTGCAACCTTAGGTTGATGAATTAACCAATGACTTAATTTTGCGGAAAAAACACCCATTAGCGCGAATCCGCAAGTGGTTAATAAAGCAAACCAGCTACCAAGCAATAGCATTGAAACTGACACTGAATTTGCCTCTGGAGAAATAAATTGCGGGATAAACGCCAATACAAAAATACCGGGTTTGGGGTTTAATGCAGCTGAGAGAAAGCCGGTCAAAAAAATGTTTTTCAATGGAAGTTTCTCACTAGGTGTTACGGAAATAAGCTGTTTCGATCGAAGTACTTTTATCCCAAGCCACAATAGATAAGCGGCACCAACAAACTTTACTAAATAAAAAGCAATAGGAGATGTTTGAATAAGTAATGTTAATCCTAATGTTGCTGCTAAAACATGGAATAATATCCCCGCACCAGAAGCGCTTGCTGAAATAGTTGCTGCTAATTTGCCCTGAGTTAATCCGCGGCTAATCGCTAAGATATTATCGGGACCAGGAGAGATAACCAGTAATAGGCACGCAAGCGTGTAGGTAATAAAGATTTCTGTGGTAAACATAACATCCTTGTTTGGTGTGCTGTTAATATTACTTAACTAGACTATCGCTAACGTTAATAGTTCATTTTTCAATAATACATTTGTCTTTCGTCATTATGGCGAAGCGGTTAATTGATAATCAAATTCATAAAAGTGCTTTCCATCGACAATATTAATTGTCATCGTGCCACTAAGGCCTTTAAGTTGCTCTGTACCTGAGTCGGGGATCACTTCTAATATTAACCTGTCTTGACCTTTATCCATTATGCCAAAATGTTGCAATATAAAGCTTCCTTTCGCTCCGGAAAGAATGCCCTTAACTTGTTCAATAGCTACGTAACCTGCAGAGCCTTGCGTTGTGGTCATGGCGCTTAACATTTCACCTTGGCTGGTTGCTTGTAAGTCCCCGAAAAACGTTTTATCTATCGACATACGCGCAAGTTTCATATCATCTTGAGCTGTTGCATAGCTTTCTATTGGCTGAAGCTTTACCTCGAACGTGCCGGTGATTTTCATTAAATGTCCTTGTTTATTGGAATTTTTCGATAGCGATTAGAGCAAAGCTTTTATCTGTTAGCAATAACAGCGATGTTAACGTATGTAACAACAAAAAAGACTAAGGGCGTGTTGACCTCTCGAGGCTAATTTTGCAATTAAAAAGACTAAGGGCGTGTTGACCTTCCGAGGCTAGTTTTGTAATAAAAAAGGCCTGGTAACCCCAGGCCAAACCGCAATGCATTAGGTCGACAATTAAATGTCGAATTTTATGCCTTGTGCAAGAGGAAGTTCTGTTGAGTAGTTAATGGTGTTGGTTTGGCGGCGCATATACGCTTTCCATGCGTCAGAGCCAGACTCTCTGCCACCACCCGTTTCTTTTTCGCCACCAAAAGCGCCACCAATTTCAGCGCCTGATGTACCGATATTAACGTTGGCAATACCGCAATCAGAGCCCCAATGAGAGAGGAAGGTTTCACATTCGCGCATGTTATTCGAAAATATAGCTGACGAAAGACCTTGCACGACATCATTTTGAAGTGCAATAGCATCGTTTACATCGCCTTTGTATTTAATTAAATAAAGGATAGGGGCAAAGGTTTCATGTTGTACAGTATGGTAATGATTTTCAGCTTCAACGATGGCAGGTTGCACATAACAACCCGATTCATAACCTGCGCCAACAAGTGGTTCACCACCACATAATAATTGACCACCTTCTTGCTGAACCGATTGGATAGCTGCCATAAACGCTTGCACAGAATCTTTATCTATCAGCGGGCCAACATGATTATTTTCATCTAATGGGCTACCGATGCGCAGGCCGTTGTAAGCGTTAACCAGTATTGTTTTAACTTGCTCATAGATACTCTCGTGAACAATCACACGTCGTGTTGTTGTACAGCGTTGTCCGGCGGTACCCACAGCGCCAAAGACAATGGCAGGTACGGCAAGCTTTAGATCCGCATCTGGTGTGAGGATCATGGCATTATTGCCACCAAGCTCGAGAATGCTTTTACCAAATCGCGCAGCAATCTTTTGACCGGCATGACGACCTACTCTTGTTGAGCCGGTAACTGATACTAGGGGTAGGTTTTTATCCTCTAGCATATCTTCGCCAATAACGTTGGCATCACCAATTACAAGTGAAAATATGCCTTCTGGCAAATTGTTATCAACTAATACTTGCTTGATAATATGTTGACAAGCAATTGCTGTCAGTGGCGTTTTTTCAGAGGGTTTCCATACGGTGGCGTTACCACAAATCGCTGCGATCATCGCATTCCAAGACCAGACAGCGACAGGGAAGTTAAATGCTGATATCACACCAACAACGCCTAATGGATGATATTGGTCATACATGCGGTGCATTGGTCTTTCTGAATGTAATGTTGCGCCATTGAGTTGCCTTGATAAGCCAACAGCGAAATCACAGATATCGATCATTTCTTGTACTTCACCAAGGCCTTCTTGTAGCGATTTGCCCATTTCATAGGAGACAAGCTCACCGAGTGATTGCTTAAACTCCCTCAGTTTATTGCCAATTTGACGAACAATTTCACCACGCTGAGGTGCGGGTGTTTTGCGCCACGTTAAAAACGCGTTTTTTGCCGTGTTGATCACTGCTTGATAATCATCGGCATTACACTTATAAACACTTGCAATAAGGTTACCATCAACAGGGGAGTGGATAGTAAACTGGCCACATTCAGTGTTTTCTAGCCAATGGGTTCCGGTTGAGGCACCAAAATTTTGTTCGTTGATACCTAAGCGCTGTAAAAAATCCATAAAATCCTCTGTATTTCGCGTCATTGATTTACGTTATTAAACTTGTAAAGCGTATTTTTTTAGTTGTTGTTAAACAAATTGAGTTTGCGTTTATCACTTAGTCGAGTGATTTGTTGTTAAAAATCATCTCACTGAGTTAATTGCGATAAGCCTTTGTCTAACATATTGAGAAACTTATCTGCATCTTGATGACTAAAGACTATCGGAGGTTTAATTTTCAAAATGTTATAAAACTTACCTTCGGTGCTGAGCAATATCTGATGTTGTTTGGCAAATTCGACGAGCTTAGCGGTCGTTTCAGTTGCTGGTGTTTTGCTTTGTCGATCTGTGACTAGCTCTACGCCGATAAATAAACCTAAGCCTCTAACGTCACCAATGATTGGGTAAGCTGCTTGTAGCGATTTCAAACCAGCCATTAGATAATTACCGACCACTAAAGCATTTTCTTGTAATTTTTCATTGTGAATGACGTCTAATACCGCCTCACCGATGGCACAAGAAACGGGATTGCCTCCAAATGTGTTGAAGTATTCCATGCCGTTAACAAAAGCATCGGCGATAGCTTGAGTGGTAATAACCGCTGCCATTGGGTGGCCATTACCAATTGGCTTACCAACGGTGACGATGTCAGGAATAACGTATTGGCTTTCAAATGCCCACATATGATGACCACAACGACCAAAACCTACTTGCACTTCATCGGCTATACAAACGCCTCCTGCAGCGCGAACATGTTGGTAAGCTAGTTGAAGGTAACCTTTAGGCATAATGATTTGTCCAGCAACGCCCTGTAAAGATTCGCAGATAAATGCACCGATTTTTTCACCTCGCTGGTGTACTTTTTCAATAACAGAGGCAACGTCGTCAGCATATTGTCTTGCGCTTGAAGCTCCTTGGTATTTGCCGCGATACGGATCCGGCAATGAAACCTTGTGCACATAATCTGGAGCGCCTTGACCGCCGGGTCCATCAAACTTATACGGACTTGCTTCAATGCAGGCATTGGTATTGCCATGATAGGCGCCTTCAACAGTGAGTAGTTGTTTGCTGCCGGTATAATTTTTTGCCAGACGAAAAGCAAGCTCATTGGCTTCGCTACCAGAGTTCACCAACATGCAAACAGAGAGCTCTTGAGGTAATGTCGCCAATAATTTTTCACTGTAATTGACAATATTATCGTGTAGATAGCGAGTATTGGTGTTAAGCAGCGCCATTTGACGTTGTCCAGCCTCAACGACATGAGGGTGGCAGTGGCCAACATGACAAACATTGTTGACCATATCTAAATAAGCGTTACCTTGTTCATCATAAAGATAAGCGCCTTTGCCTCTCACAATTTTTAACGGTGCTTGGTAATTTAAACTTAAGGTTTTACCTAGATGTTTTTGTCTAAACGCAATAATGTCTTCTTTGCTTCGGCCATGATCAAAGCGATGTCCACAGGCATGCAATAGTTGCGTTTCAACGGCAATGGCATCGTATTGTTTTAGCTTTATCAATAACTGACGCGCTGGAGCAACCGATATATTTAAATACTCGTTGTCTGGGGTTTCTTTAATGGCTAAGGCGGCGTTTGACAATGTTGTACATAGCCTTAATGTGATCAACGGGTAAAGTGCTTTAATTTCTAAAGCACTTAACGGACGTTTTTCGTTATAGCCTTTAACGATAGCAACGAGTGCCTCAATCGTATCGTCAACGTTCATTAAACTATATGCGCAACCAATGGCTAGTTCATTGATGATGTGGCTATATACCATATCGCCAAAGTCGATGAGTCCTGCGATATCCGTTGGGTTATTTTTGCTATTAACCAAGAGATTATGATCATTAGCATCATTATGAATAATCGCTTTGGGTAACTGATCAAGTATTGGCATTATTTGTGATGCATAGGTTGATAGAAAATATTCAACTAATGCTTTATCTTCAGGCGCTAAAAGCGTTTTTTTCATCATGCAAATAGGATAGCCTTGGGCTAAATCCCACTCCAAATAGCGATAAGCGCCTAGATGCGTGAAGTGGCTTAATTGATCGTTGAGCTCGCCAAGAAATTCACCTAACTTGTGCCAGAAAGGTGTAGTGATACTTTGTTTCTCAACATCAACAAAAAATTCACCTGTAAGGTAACTTAATACTCTTAACCTAAATGGTGTGTTGTTTTCATCATTGATGACGACAATATCCTGCTGAGAATTAGCTGGGATAACATGGGGTACTTTACAATGAGTATTGTATAGGTGCCCCATAGCGGCGTTTTGCATTTCAAGTGATTGCAATGATTCCTCATTATTGGCAATTTTGACGATAAAACGCGAAGTTGCTGTCGTTAGCATAAAGTTCTGATCGCAGTAACCTGGCAAATGTTTTAATTGACCTGATAACTGATAATGAGCCTTTAAGGCTTCTAATACCTGTTGTTCGGTAAATTTTGGCGTGGTTAATTCGGTCATGTATTTCTCCTCGCTTCGCAACATTCGTTAAAATTGGCGAGGCGGTTTTAAATCGTTATATCGAAAACTTACTTCGTTTTCATTGAGCGCGCGAGTTTACTTATCGTTTCATTATTAGCGCTAAATGGTAACAAGGTGAAACCGTATTGCATTGATTGCGCTTTAATCGTGTATTGCGGGTGAACTAGGCGGCCCCATGAGGTATCTCCGCCAACTCCCATTTGCTTATGATCAATATTGACAGTGATCAACTCGCCCATCGGGAGGTACGCACCATGTTTAGATGTTACCGGCACTAAACCAGACGCAGATGCTTCACCATCTTTACCGGCAATAAAGTCGATATCGCTTTGTTTATAGGGCCAAGCGCTGGCATTAAGCGGTTTATCGCCAATCGCTAGTAAACCAGTATTGTTGCTATTTTTTAATGCTAACCACCTAACATCGGTTTTATTGGCATTTTCTTGAGGGCGAATATAAGCATGAACTTGATCGCTGACTTTACTGCGATATAAATCAATAAGTGCCGAGGTTTTACGATCTGCGTAGTTTTCATGAGGACCTCTACCAAACCATGACATTAATTCAAATTCATTCGGCATAGCTAACTGCATGCCAAACCTTGGAATATTTGGTAGTTGCTGATCTTCATCAAGTGACAAGTTAACAGTCACATGTATCGCACCATTAGCACTTAGCTGGTACTGCACTTGATAAAATCCTTCAAATGCTTTGCTAATGTAACGGGACGTTATTAGGTAACCATGCTCATTTTTTGCTTTGGTAAATTTATCAAGGGATAACTCACCCGCTGCATTTTGCCACATAGCAGCCCAATTTTGCATGCCGTTACCTAGATCATTATCGGTAGGTGCCCGCCAAAAGTTTGCTTTAAGAGGTGTTTTTAACAACGCTTTATTGTAATGACTAAGTTCAGATAACCAACCGCTAGTCTTGTCAAATAACACGGTATTTTCGCCATTGCTAAGGCTTAACGTTTGCTTGTTTTCATTAAGCAATTGATAGGGGGGGTTATTATGAGTTAACGGCATGTTTTGCATTTCAACAGGAAGTTGAAACTGCTCGTAAGCAACTTCATGGCCTGCTTTAAGCAAAGCACTATCACGCTTTAATTTAGCCGATGCGGTTAAAAAATATTCTTTGCTATCATTTTTTGGAAGTTTTGGTAACGCAAGCGTAACCTGTTGCTTGCTCGCCGGTTTTATTGCTGGCATCGACTGACTACCTTTTGCAAATAACTCGCCATCAGCTTTTATTTGCCAGGCGAGTTCGAAACCGGAAAGGTCAATAAAATCATATTTGTTTTCTATATTGATAACATTGGTTTGATCGCCATCTTGGGTAAAGCGAATGGCTTGATACACTTTCTTGACTTCATAAGCATGAGGGTTAGGCTCTCTGTTAGGGTTCATCAAACCGTTATTGAGAAAATTTCCATCGGTTGGCAGTGTTGGATGGAAGTCCTTGCCATAGGCCCAATAGTCAATACCGTTTTCGTCAGTATAGGCCAACGACTGGTCAACCCAATCCCAGATAAAACCGCCTTGAAGAACATCATATTTTTCAATTACTTGCCAGTAGTCCTTTAGATTACCCACTGAATTACCCATGGCATGCGCGTACTCAATCATGATCGCAGGTCGGTTTGGCTTAGATTCAGCGTACTTAACGAGTCGTTCAATTGATGGGTACATCGGTGCAAATACATCCGTGTATGCATCTTCGCCAGCGGGTTCATATTGAACAAGGCGCGAATCATCATTATCTTTGAGCCATTGGTATGTGGTTTCAAAAATTTTGCCGGTGCCTGCTTCATTGCCTAAGGACCATATAATGATCGAAGGATGGTTTTTATCGCGCTCAAACATGCGTTTTGTTCGGTCGAGGTGAGCAGGTAGCCAACTCATTTCATTACCCAATTGTGTTTTTTCGTTGATTGCTAACGGGTGAGATTCGATGTTGGCTTCATCTATTACATAAAGACCATACTTGTCAGTCAGTTCATACCAATAAGGATTATTAGGGTAGTGGCTTGAGCGTACCGCATTGATGTTAAAAGCTTTCATTAACTTGATATCACGTTCAATCGATGCCTTATCAACGACATGACCTCGAAGAGGATCGGTCTCATGACGATCGACACCGCGAATGGTGATCGCTTTGCCATTGACGAGTAACTGACCATTTTTACTTTCTACGCGCCTAAAACCGATATCATTACGAAGGCTTTGAAATACCTCACCTTGTGCATTTTTTAGATTAACTAACAGCGTGTAAAGGTTAGGTGTCTCTGCTGACCATAATTTGGGTTGTTCAACTGAGCTGGCTAATGTTAGTTCAAGTTCCCCGTTGGCAGACAACGTGATTTGCTTTTGCTGCTCGATAATGCGCTTCATGTCGTTTCTTGGATCAAGTAATTGGATTTCAGCAATAACCTTGCTTGACGCCTGATCATAATTTTTTAATAAGAGTTCAACAGCTAAGTGAGCTGCGCCTAGGTCGGCACTCAAGGTAGGTTTGGCATGAAAGTCAAAGACCTGTTGCTTAGCCGTTGCATAGAGATAGACATCTCTTTCAATACCTGAAATTCTTAACATATCCTGACTTTCTAGATAACTTGCGTCACTCCAGCGCCTAATTTGAAAAGCTAGGGTATTATCACCTTTAATAAGATATGGCGTTAAATCAAATTCTGCAGGGGTTTTTGAGCCTTGGCTAAAGCCGACTTTTTTACCATTTAGCCAGACGTCTAGACTTGATTTGGCAGCACCAACATGCAAAAAGACTTGTTTGTTTTTCCAGTCATTCGGTAAGTTAAATGTTTTACGGTATGAGCCAATGGGATTGTAATCTTTCGGTACATCTGGCCAAGTGGTAGTAAATGGAAAGCGCTCATCTAAGTAAATAGGATAACCATAGCCTTCAACTTCCCAATTTCCAGGAACACGAATTGTACCCCAGTGACTGTCATCAAAACTTTTTTGTTCAAATCCTTCGGGTTTATCCTGTGGAGAACGTTGCCAGTCAAATTTCCACAATCCATTTAGTAGCAGGAAGTTGGCACTGCTTTCTTTGTTATTGTTTAACGCTGCTAGAGGAGATGAAAAAGGAAAAGCACTCGCATGAGGCGCCAGTTTATTGATTGCAAATACTTGATGATCTTCCCATGGTGCTCGTTCTGTTGCAACGGTGAGATGACTGAAAAATAAAGAAGAAGACAAAATTGCCCAAGGCAGTTTTTTGAACATAATTAACTCTAAAAACATATACAATAGTATTTATAATACAAATAAAGATTTTATATGCAAGTAATAATTTTGATTGACGATGAAGCGAGTCAATTTTGTGGCTTATTGTTGACACCTTAATGTGTTTTGTTAACTTAAATTTAACATTGGATGAAAATTTACTAGTTTATTATCTCAACCTCATTTATCATACAAATCATCTTTATTAGTAGACTTAGCAGTTCATATGGATTCATCTCACCGCAACTTAACCCAGCAACTTGTTCATGAATTAGGTAAAGCGATTTTGCAAGGAGTCTATAAAGTGGGGGATAGCCTGCCGTCTGAAGCGGATATCTGCACGCGTTACAACATTAGCCGTACAGCAACGCGAGAGGCTGTCAAAATGCTAACCGCGAAGGGGTTAATTGGTTCAAGACCTAGACAAGGCATTAAAGTACTTGATTCTAAACACTGGAATTTGTTTGATGTCGATGTACTTGACTGGATTCTTATTGGCAAACCTGATTTGTATATGCTGAGAAGTTTTCAACAATTACGTCTTGCAATTGAAACCGAAGCTGCTTTTTTAGCAGCTCAATATGCGACAGATGAAGAGCTTAAAGTAATAGAAAATGCATTAGCCCGAATGAAAAATGCCACCAGTGGCCATGATGATACTCACGAGGCTGATATTGAGTTTCATCAAAGTATATTATCGGCAAGCCACAATCCGTTTTTTATTCAACTTAAAAGCTTTATCACTACAGCACTTAAAGTTAATTTAAGATTTACCAACCGTTTGAAAGCAGTGACCTTAGAAGAGTATCAGGCTCATGTTGATATCTTTGACTTTATTAAGAATAAACAGGCGCAACAAGCATACGATGCCTCAATGGTGACACAAAAAGCCACTTTAGCATTGATTGAAGAGCAAATAGTGCAATTTGAAGCTCAGTGATAAATGAGTAGTAAATAACGGAGTCTCTAGCTGTAGGCTCTGTATCTATCTTGTTTAGCGTTAATTAACTAACTGCACGTAATATAGCTACTGTTGTTGTGCTTTAAGAGCGTCTATTTCAGTTTGTTTTTTTTCTATCATAGTGTCGTATTTAGCACTTACTGCCAGTAACTCTTTACTAAGCGCCTGTAGGTAAAGCCCGCCTGTGTGTGTCGTTGGCGCATCAAGCGACTTTTGTTCTATGCGCGCTATTTCATCATTTTTTTGCTTGCGATAACGTGCAATCGACTGTTCAAGGCGCTTTATTTTCTTACTGACAATAAAATTGTTAATAGCAACAGGTTGGGCTGGTTGATTAGCTTTAAGGGCTTGAGTAGCATTGGAGTCATAGGATTGCGGCGTTTTAACTTCTACCTTACTTGCATCTTCTCCACACGGAGATTGGCTAAAATGTGTTACACCATCAATTTCACATTGATATATTTGACTTGCTGGCAAGCTAATAGATATTACAAATAATAGTAAACAGATGTTTCGCATCAATTCTCCTTAATTCTGGATAAGTAACGCTTATTCTATCGTTATTACTTAACCTCAGGTTTGTATCAGAACTAGCACGAAAACAATACAATCAAACGCTTAAGTATACTGTGACTTTCTAGTGCGCTACTTTTTACTTAATTCAAGGCGTATTGTTGTAGGAATAGCCAGCTATTTCAAGATAATATAACACAGAAGTAAGTACAAATGGGTGTTAGAAATGCATTGCTTATGCAGAGCAGAGGTTACGTAACTTAATACAAAGAATCTAGGGCGTGTTGCTCTTTATTCAACTGCAAAACGATCAACACGCCCCAGTAAATCTGCCTTAACTAAAGTGGCGCTATTTGGCCAATGCTCTTAAGCGAATTGCCCTTGGATGTTTAGCCTTTGCATAGTATCTAACAGCATGGCGTATTAACCATTTTGTTTCTTTATTAGCGTCCGTTAGCCATTGATGACAAAGATCAAAGACTAACTCTGGATGATCTTTGGCGATATCTCCAAGATGATTAGCGACACTTCTTCTCACATATAAACTCTCATCGGTTTTTAATGCCGCTAGTATTGGCAATAAAGGAGCAGGATCTTTTATAAAACTTTGCAAGCGAATACCCCAAGGTAGTTTTGGCCTAAGCCCTTCAGAGCACAATCGACGGACGTGATGGTTTGGATCGGTCAACCAAGAATGAAGAACCGCTAATGTTCGATCTTGCTGAAATTTAATAAAGGGTCTAATGGCAAACTCAGAGGTAAACTGTTTAGTGAGCGCTTTTAGTGCCTCCATTGATGTGTCGAAGTAGGATTCACCAAAACCAAGATTTTTTGACGTGCCTTCATTCGCCCAAAATGCACTGTAGGGTAAAAAAAAGAAAGCGGCGCAACCGATAGCGTCATTCTCGCCCCGTTGTGCTGGAAAACTCTCAATTAAGTATCGACTGGCACACTCGTAATCATCAGGCAAGCTTTTAGCAAGGTATTTAGCAATATGATTTGCCCTAGCCATTAAAGATAACTGCTCAAGCCCTTTACTTGCTTGATAGTAAAAACACTCAACATCAAACTCGGGCCATGCAAGTTCAATATTTCTTGCTAAATAACCAATCGCTTTTTGGTTGAGTAGTTCTTTCAATGGCATACCCTTAACAATATGTTGCGGTGCATTGGGTATCATTGGGCTTTGATAATCAGGAATATTCATTAGCCTTTCCTTTGACGATGATATAAGGTGCTTCGATTAACGATTGTACCGTTAAAAGCACCTTAACGGCTGCTCGTTTAATTTAACTACGTTTTAACTCCAAGCTTTTACTTGGGTTAAATGGCTGAATCCTAGCACTGTTTTTTGGTCGCTTTTCATTAGTGCAAAATATTCCCCACAAGCATTACAGTGTTCTGCTTGTTGAAAGGCTGATTCTGCCGCCGCACTGTCAGTCCAATAGATAAGGTCAACCCAGGTATCATTTGAAGCTTTCAATAGTTCCCTTTTGATGTAGCCTGGCTGATTTGCTAAAAAATCATTTTGAATATTGTCCGCGGCCATAATTAATTGCTGTTCTTCTACGCCTTCGTTTAGTTGAAAAGGTGCCCACTCTACTGACGGTAAATTTTTCATTTTTTGCTTCTCCTATTATCTTCGAATTGTGGTTGATATCACTGATTTAACTCAGTTGTGGTAGACTACGTTTAAATACGACATTTTGTGGCATATTTTATGGCAAAAGGTAGTGCCTTGAGTAAATTAACAAGAGTAGAGCAATTAATTGGCTTATTGAAATCCGGTGATGGGTATACCACTGAACAGTTGGCAAAGGAGTTTGGTGTTAGCATTCGCACTCTTAATAGAGATTTAGATTTACTGAGAGAGCAGGGCTACCCAATTGAAACAGATCGCGGCCGAGGTGGCGGGGTGCGTTTATATTCTCGCTGGGGAATAGGGCGTATCTCGTTAAATTATCGCGAAGTAATTGATTTGTTGCTGGCTTTAAGCGTACTCGATAAGATGAACTCTTCATTACTCCTCACTAACCTAAAATCTGTACGAAATAAATTATTCGCGACGTTTCCAGATGCAATACGCCCCGTGATCCGCCAATCAAGAGAGCGCATTCTGGTCAGTGAGTTAGCGTCAAATAATGTCCTTAATAGCTTTAATAAGGATTTTGTTTCAGATTTTAGTTCGGTATTATTAGAAAGTTTTTTTAATAAACTTTGTGTCGAGATTGCCTATCAAGACGGACAGGGGCAGCTAACCAAAAGATGTATAGAAATTCACTACTTATTTATTAGTTGGCCGGTATGGTATTTGGTTGCATGGGATCATCGTAGAGATGATGCGAGAACGTTTCGTGTGGATCGCGTTTTGGATGTTAACTTATCGGATAGAAGATTTACGTTGAAACCTTTATCATCATTTTCAGAAGAGATATCGAGATTTTCAACGCAGTTATAACAGCCCAAATGAAAAACGAAAGCACCCACCACCATTAGGTTTATCTACATAAGTTAAATCTCCCCCATGTTGAATCATAATTTGGCGTGATAGGCTAAGCCCAATACCAGAGCCTTGCTTTTTGGTGGTGAAAAACGGGACAAACACTTGCTCAACGACATGTGGCTCAATGCCTGCACCACTGTCTTCTATATCAAGCAGCAGTTGTTGTCGACCGCCAGTGGTTTCTTTTTGGTATAAATGCAGATTAACAGAGCGTTGCGGTGATTCTTTGACTGCTTCTAAAGCATTTTTGACTATATTAATTATCGCTTGCTCTAGTTGAGCAGCATCAGCGTTTACTAAGCTTTGGGATTCATAACAATGGCATAGCGTAGTTTGCTGGGAAAGTGCCTCAGTTTTAAATAGGGTAATTACGTGCTCAATAACTGTACACAATTCTACCTTAGCTAAATTGGGCTTGGGTAATGAGGTTATTTGATGAAAGCTTTTAATAAATGTGCTTAACTGTGTTGCTCTGTTAGATAAGGTGAGCAAGGCTTCTTGCATATCTTCTTTATCTTCTCGCTCACTAAAGACAAGGTCTTGGGGCAATAAATCACGTGCAGTATGAGCAAGGGATGCTAATGGGGTGATCGAATTGGCGACTTCGTGGGTTAGCACTTTCGTAAGCTGTTTGTATGCTTGCTGCTCTTTTGCCATCAACGCATGATAAATGGACTGTAAACTCACTAGCTTAAGCAATCTTCCCTCGATTTCACAGCAATTGATGTGTACAGATAATGTGTCTTGAATTTCGCCTGAGCGCCACGATAGGGTAGTACGATAATCTTTTGAAATTGATGAAATCAACAGGCCTATTTCTCCCAGTTCTTTGATACTTCTTACCGTAATGCCCAGTAATTTATCGGTAGCTGGATTTTTGTCGATAATATTGCCTTGATTATCAAAGACGATAATCGCTTGATCGATGTGCAATAGTAACGATTTTAAAAACTGTGCTTGCGCTTCAGCGACTAATCGTGATTGTTTAAACGTTGCTCTTACTTGCGCTATTTCCTTCGCAAGAGGGGCGGAATCATTAATGCCAAGAGAGGTATCATTATTCGCCAACGCTTTAAGAGCCAATGATAGGCTTTTGTCATGGCGTTGAGAGCGCTTTAACATTAAAAACGTTACCGTTGTTAATGTTAATAGCAAAATGACTAATACTGCCGATATACCATGTTGCTGGTAAAAGTAATTCGAGCCTAATAGCAGCGTTGCAAACGCGAATAACCAAGCAACTTCTTTAAACAGCTTGAGATTAGAGTTCATATTTTTCTAGCCTACGGTACAAGGCTCCTCTAGTTAGCCCCAAAGCTTTCGCTGCTTTACTAACATTGCCTTTATAATAGGTTAAGGCATTGGCGATCGTTTTTTGCTCGACTGATGCTAAGTTGAAGTTATCTTCATCTGACGGTTGCTCAGTTACCGGTTGTTTAATCGGGGAGCTTATAATCGCACCAATATCTATGGTTTCTGTATCGGTTAATATTACCGCACGCTCAATGGCATGACGAAGCTCTCTAATATTTCCTGGCCATGTGTAGCGGCTTAATCGCTGAATGTCTGCTGGGCTTATTGTCAGTTTGCGTTTGTATTTAGTGCAAAAATAGTCAAGGTAATAATCGATCAACATCGGAATATCTTCTTTACGTTCCCTTAGCGGCGGTAAGCGTATTTCAACGGTATTGATGCGATAAAGTAGATCTTGACGAAATCTCCCAGTATTAACGGCTTCATATAAATCATCATTGGTTGCTGAAATTAAGCGAATATCAATATCAATAGGTTTTGTTCCACCCACAGGGGTTATTTGTCGATTTTGAAGTGCGGTCAATAATTTGGCTTGCTGGTTAAGCGGCAGATTCGCGAGCTCGTCAAGAAATAGACTCCCGCCTTTAGCAAGTTCAAATCGCCCTAAACGGTCTGATTTTGCGTCAGTAAAAGCCCCTTTTTTGTGGCCAAACAGTTCACTTTCAAATAACGCTTCTGAAATTGCTCCCATGTCAACACTCAAAAAGGCATTATTGGCTCTTAAACTTGCTTGATGTATCGCTCGGGCAACTAGCTCCTTACCGGTACCACTTTCACCCGTGATTAAAATGTTTGCATCGGTTTTTGCCGCTTTTTCAATGGTCGCAAAGACCGTTTTCATTACCTCACTTTCACCGATAAATTTAGGGCTTTCACTGGATAATACTTGGTTTAAACCTTGGTTTTGTTTGGTTAAGGTATCAACGGCTTTTTTCGAGCTAGCGTGTTGAAATGCTGAAGCCATTGAGGCCAAAAATTGCTCATTTTGCCAAGGTTTCGTAATAAAGTCTGAAGCACCTGCTTTAATAGCACTGACAGCAAGTTCGATATCCGCATAAGCGGTCATCATGATAACCACAATGCTGGGGTCGATTGATAAAATAGCCTCTAACCAGTTTAAACCTTCACTACCGCTGATAGCATCACGGGTAAAGTTCATATCAAGAACGATAACATCAAACGCATACTCATTAATAAGTGCTTGTATCTTATGTGGGTCTTCTGTGGTCTTAACGACACTATAGTGCTTTTTTAATAATAAGCGGGTAGAAACCAAAATATCTGTGTTGTCGTCGACGATTAATATTCGTCCAGGATGCTTCATGAAAATCACTGCTCGTTGGCTTATGTAATAACCTATTTAAACAGTACGCTAAATAACGACGGTTGAAAAGAAAAAGTGTCCATTAATGGACGGTAGTGTGTTCTACTGGTGGACGCTTTTTATGAACTTAGTCGTTGGTGTTTTTGTAACTTATTGTATTTTAATGCTTTAAATGTTGGCATAAGACTTGTGTATAGGGTGTTAGGTTTTAATGATGTTTAAAGAGTGTCGATGTGGATAAACGAATAGCGCAACCGACTTATAAAAAATACAGCAAATCAATAATGATTGTTTTGATAGCTGCAGTGGTCGTATTGGGATTTGCTAAATTGCTAAGCACTGGATCAGACAGCAAGATCCAGCATATTGCAAAAAATGCCATTAATATTAGTCGAGTGACGGTCGGGGATTTTGCTGACACGCTTAAGCTTAGAGGCGCTGTGAGTCCGCAAACGACAATATATTTAGACGCGGTTGCTGGCGGAAGAGTTGAAGAGCGCTTTGTTGAGCAAGGGCAATATGTGGAACAAGGTCAGCCATTGGTAAGACTTTCCAATGTTTCCTTGCAACTTGATGTCATGAGCCGCGAAGCACAAGTAACCGAGCAGCTTAATTTTTTGCGCAATACACAAATGATGATGACAACCAACAGGTTAAACTTAAAGCGTGATTTGTTGGAAATAGAGCTTAAATTGGCGCATTTAACGCGTCAAATTAAACAATCTCAACCGCTTGTCACTCAAGGGGTACTAGCTGCTGATAAACTAGCAACATTAGAGTTAGATTTAGACTATTACCAACAACGCAAAGCACTGACTAAGCAAAGACAGCAAGAAGAAGAGAATATTCGTCAAATACAAGTTCAGCAGCTGGAAGAAAGCGCTCAGATGCTGCAAAAAAATCTACAATACGCGCGACAAAACCTAGAAAACCTTATTGTTAAAGCGCCACAAGCAGGTTACCTCAGTGAATTAAGCGTTGAGTTAGGTGAATCAAAACCACGCGGTGCCCGACTAGGACAAATTGACATTCCTAATCGCTTTAAACTTGTCGCTAATATTGATGAATATTATTTAAATCAAATTACCTTGGGAATGCCCGCCAACATATCGCTTAATGGTCAAATGGTTGAAGTGGCTGTCAACAAGATTGATAGCCGTGTAAGACAAGCGCAGTTTCGCATTGAGTTTAATTTACCTGCAGGGGTTAACAAAATAAAGCGAGGTCAAACCCTTGATGTTGAGTTAGTGCTTAGTGAAGGGGAGCGCAACGCGTTATTAATCAAACGCGGTGCTTTTATTAATAGCACAGGCGGTAACTGGGCCTTTGTTATGAGTGAAGACGGCACTTTTGCCGAGCGCAGAGCGGTAAAGCTTGGAAAAAGCAATCAATATTATTTCACCGTCATTGACGGCCTAAGCGCTGGCGAGAAGGTGATCACATCTAATTACAGTGCCTTTGATAAGGCAGATAAAATTAAAGTTAAAGGAAGTTAAGCATGATCAAATTATCAAATGTATCACGAGTGTTTCGTACTCAGGACGTCGAAACAACCGCCTTGAATAACATTAACTTATCGGTAGCGGAAGGCGATTTCCTTGCGATAATGGGGCCTTCGGGGTGCGGAAAGTCAACGCTTTTATCAATATTAGGAATGTTAGATAGCCCTAATAGTGGCGAGTACCTTTTTAATGGTCAAGAGGTTGCTAACGCTTCAGAGCGAAGTTTGGCGAAATTGCGTAGTAGTTCCATAGGTTTTGTTTTTCAGAGCTTTAACTTAATCGATAGCTTGACGGTTTATGAAAATGTCGACTTACCTTTGCAATACTTGGGGTTATCTAAAGCAGAGCGTAAACAGAAGGTCGAGGAGGTTTTAAGAGCCGTAGGTATCGATCATAGAGCAGACCATTTACCACAGCAATTATCTGGTGGTCAGCAGCAACGTGTTGCTGTTGCGAGAGCTTTAGTGATTAAGCCTAAGGTGATTTTAGCCGATGAGCCAACCGGAAACTTAGACTCTAAACACGGTGAAGAAGTCATGGCAATGTTGAAGTCATTAAATGAGGAGGGCACAACGATTATTATGGTTACTCACTCAGAGCACGATGCCAAGTATGCAAACCGTGTTGTTCGTCTTTTTGATGGCAAAGTTTTATTAGACCGTGCTAGTGAAGTTGTCGAGGTTCAAGATGTTTAATAGTTTGATCGGTAATTACCTTATCAGCGCAATTAGAAGTTTAATGCGCCATAAAATGAATTTAGTGTTAACCGTGGCGGGTCTTGCCATTGGATTAGCAGCAACGTTTCTGGTGGCTTTGTATGCGCTCAATGAAAGCTCATTCGATAACTTTCAGCCAGATGCTGATAGAACCTATCGTATCGTGATGAAACACTTACCCACCGGCAGCGAATATGCGATGACGACCCCTCGAGGTGCTCAACATTTCGAAAAAATCCCCGGCGTTGAAAGTGTTATGGCACTGCTTAGCACCAAATATTTATTGTCGAACAAGGTAAAAATTGGCGAAGATTACTTTACCTTTAGTAATGTTATCGCGGCCCCTGAAAACTTAACCGATTTCGTTAAGCTTGATATCTTGTACGGTAACCTTAGTGAAGTGCTAACTAAACCCAATAAAATTGCTATCTCAATTAACCAAGCTCGTCGATTATTTGGCGTTGATAATGCGCTCGGTAAAACATTAAAAATGGAAGATAGGCAGGGGATATTAGAGGTTGCAGCAATTTTTACCAATTTACCTGATAATAGTCATTATTTCTTCACAGGGATTGTATCAAACCAAGCCTATATGAACGTTATTGGTAAGATGTCTCATACCTACCTTAAATTAACACCTCAAGCGAATGTATCCTCTGTTGCCAATGAAGTAACTCGTATTTTAAATGGGATTTGGCAAAACAAAAGTAGTGAAATTGACTATTACTTACAGCCATTGCTAGATATTCACCTAGCACCTAATTTTAATACCGATATGAAAATTGGCGGCTCAGAAAAGACCGTTGCAATAAGCATTGCATTAGCCGTACTTTTAATCATTATCTCAAGTTTTAATTATATTAATATGAGTGTTGCTCAGGCAGGTTTACGAGCCAAGGAAGTGGGGGTACGCAAAGTTTTAGGCGCGAGTAAAAGACAGCTAGTTAGTCAATTTTTAACGGAGTCAGTGGTGGTAGCGTTAATCGCCACTTTGTTTGCTTGTGCTTTGGTTGAGTTGTTTTTGCCTACATTTAATGAATTGGTGGGGCGTCAACTTGTTATCGAAAGCTGGTCTCAGTATTTATTACCTATTATCGTACTTGCAACCTCAATCGGCATCCTATCAGGTTTGTATCCTGCGTTATTTATTTCATCTTTTGGTGTCAAGCGTGTACTTAGCGGCGATTTTGGCCGAGGTCAAACGGCAACGACGGTGAGAAAGGTTTTAATGGTACTGCAATCAGCACTATCCGTAGGGTTAATTGTTGCGGCAATTAGCTTCTATCTTCAATTAAATTTTTTACAGCAACTTGCAGTTAACTATGAAAAAGAGCAACGGGTAAGAGTTGTTGATGTGCCAGGAGCCATAGTTTATTCGCCTGATAGTCAACAGCTTTATCAAGACATAAACAATATCGAAGGCGTGGTTTCAGTTACTCCTACCGATTTTGACTTAACCAAGTCAACAGGGGCGGGCGCGTTCGTTAAATCAGTACCAGGTGTTGCAGAATTTAACGTTGAAATGGGGTTTGCTGGCGTAGGTTTTGATGCCGCTAAAGCATTAGGGTTAAAACTCATTGCTGGACGTGATTTTTCACAAGAGTTTCAATCGGATTGGTTCAATAAATCGCAATCGACTATCGGCATTTTAATACCTGAATCTGTCTTAGGCGCTGCTGGTTATCAGAGCGCTGAACAAGCGTTAGGTCAAGAGTGGATATTTGGTGCTGGTCCAGAACAAAACTTAACAGGCAAGATTGTCGGTGTGTTTAAAGATATTAAAATTGGCTCATCAAAAGGACATTCTGGCCCGGTATTGTTTGCCTGTGGGTTACCAGTGAGTGGTGATTATTCTTTAGTTATCGAGGTTGAAGATCAATACTCTGCAGAAGTTAAAGCCAACATTATCAACGTTGTTGAGCAACGACTTAATATAAATGCTGTCGAACTACAATTAGTGATAGATAACTATCAAGCGCTATATCAAGGAGAGAACCAACTCGTCAAAATGGTTGCGGTTTTTTCAGGTCTCGCAGTATTCCTCACTTGCATCGGTATGTTTGGCTTGGCTGCATTTAGTGCACAGCAGCGAAGTAAAGAAGTAGCGATTAGAAAAGTACTGGGTGCTTCACGCATTGAGCTCGTAGCATTGTTAACGAAAGAATCTATTCTCTTGGTGTTAACGAGCGTTATTATTGCTTTTCCGATTGTATTTTATTTAATTAGCCAATGGTTGAATAACTTTAATGATCGCATATCGCAAACGCCACTACCGTATCTAGGTGCTGCATTTTTAGTTGCCTTGGTTACCTGGCTAACGGTTGCCAGTATCGCTTTGCGAACTGCAAGTATTCGGCCTTCTTATAGTCTTAGGTATGAGTAGAATGACGTTGATATAAGATAAAAGCCTCAAACAAATGTTAGAGGTCTATTATCTTATATCTTTGTTTATTATTGCCATAACCATAACCATTTCTGAGTTTTACTAAGCGAATAAAACACACAACCGAGCAACAGCCCGTAGTAAAAGTAATTACGTTCGCTAAGTGATATCCCCCTTGTTATTTTTGCTAATACCCCAATATAAAGATAATTAGACGGAAATTTTTTCGTTTAATTTAAGGAGACATGTATTATGTCCCAAAGTAATGACCTACAGGAAAAAATTCGGGGAAGTAAGAATAAGTCACCTCCTGACCTCGAACGAGTCATAAGCCCAATATTTAATAATTTTAAAACATTTCTCGTCGATGGAAGCCCTAAAAAGTTTTTTACAATAGTTTTCCTCAGTTTTTTAGGTTTCTCTTTCTGGTCTTCATTCTATACCGTACCAAGTGATTCAGTAGCAGTCGTGCAACGATTTGGTAAGTATGTCCACGATATACCTCCAGGACTGCACCTTAAGTTTCCCTTAGGTATTGATGTAGCAACCATTGTTCCGGTTAAGCGTCAGCTTAAGCAAGAGTTTGGTTTTTTTACGCCCGGTGCGACAGATCCTTATCAACTTCCTCGTACATACGATCATGATAGGGAAACTCAAATGGTAACAGGTGATTTAAATGCAGCCCTTGTTGAATGGGTTGTACAATATCGAATTTCGACACCCACTAAATTTCTATTCGAGGTTAGAGAACCTAGTGCAACACTGCGATATGTTTCAGAATCAGTCATGCGAGAGGTTGTTGGAGATCGCACAGTTGATGAAGTGATCACCGTTGGGCGTCAAGACATCGAATCTGAAGCGTTAACGAAAATGCAGGAATTGTCGACCAAGTATGCGATGGGGATTAGCATTGATCAGGTTCAGTTGAAAAATATTAACCCACCCAAACCGGTTCAAGAATCATTCAATGAAGTTAACCAAGCTCAGCAAGAAAAGGAGAAGCTCATTAATGAGGCGCGCAGAGACTACAATAAAGTCATCCCGCTGGCGCTTGGTGAAAAAGATCAACGAATTAGAGAAGCTGATGGTTATCGATTAAAACGAATTAATGAGGCAGAAGGAGATACCGCTCGATTTAACGCTCTTTATAAAGAGTATATAAAAGCTCCTGAAGTTACCACACGTCGTATTTACATTGAAACCATGCAAGATGTTTTACCTAAAATCAAAGCCAAAATCATTATCGATAAACAAACCAGTAATGTTTTACCTTTGCTTAATTTGGGTGGAAAGAACGGGAGTAACCAATGAGCACACTAAAAACATCATTGTTACTTACAATAGCAGCGCTACTTGCGCTTGGTTTTAAAAGTGCTCTTTATACAGTAAGTGAAGTAGAGCAGGTGATTATTACACAGTTTGGTAAACCCGTTGGTGAGCCCGTAATAGATGCAGGCCTGAATATAAAAATCCCTTTTATTCAAGAGGTTAATGCAATCGATAAAAGAGTACTGGAATGGGATGGTGAGCCGTCGGATATGCCAACGAAAGATAAGCTTTATATTTCGGTTGATTTATTTGCTCGTTGGCGAATTGTCGATCCTTTACAGTACTTTTTAAGGCTTAGGGATGAACGAAGCGCTCAGTCTAGGCTTGATGATATTCTTGGGAGTGAAACACGTAATGCTGTGGCAAAGCATGAATTGATCGAAATCATTCGCACTACGAAAAACAGGGAACCTTTGCAAGCTGGGATTTTGAATGATTTTGACGCCGATTTGAATGTAGGGTTATTGGTTCCTATTCATAAAGGACGAAAACTTGTAGAACAAGAAATATTTTCGGCTGCTTCAGAGAAAGTAAAAGTGTTTGGGATAGAGCTTTTAGATATTCGTTTTAAACGGATAAATTACAACGCGAGTGTTAGACCAAAAATTTTCGAACGTATGATTAGCGAACGTCGACAGATTGCTGAACGTTTTTTATCAGAAGGTAAAGGAGAGGCGGCTCGTATACGTGGTGATAGGGTGCGAGAACTTGATAAGATTCAGTCAGAAGCATATCAAAAAGTTGAAGAAATTCGAGGTCTTGCTGATGCAAAGGCCACAGAGATTTATGCACTCGCCTACAATAAAAGCCCGCAAGCTGTCAGCCTTTATGAATTTACCCGAACCATGCAGTCTTACTCGGCGATAATCACGGAAAACACGACATTAGTTTTATCAACCAATAGTGAATTGTTTAAATTCATCAATGGGGTTCAAGTCGACGATGATAACCTCAAAAATGTTATGACTAATCATCTTAAAGCGAAACGTAACGAGTAAAAATCGAAACTTAGTTATGCAAAGGTTCAGACATGATAAAGAATAAAAAAATGCCTAAGATGCAACAAGATGGCATTGAATATAAGCAAGTATCATGATTATCGTTAAGTCGATAATATGACTCTTAAATTGATGAATGAAAAGCGAGGCTATCGAACACAATTACCGAAAGAGCATATCGATTGGATTGTCCAGCCAGTCACTCGATTTTTGAAAATTGAAGTAATCGCTGGCATTATTTTACTGCTTTCTGCGCTAGTTGCCCTGTCATTGGCAAACTCTCCACTAAAAGAATCGTTTGATCACTTATGGCAATTATCACTTGGTATCCAAATAGGTGATTTTGTATTTCAACGTACGATACATGGATGGATAAATGATGCCGTAATGACATTGTTTTTCTTTTTAATCGCGCTTGAATTAAAACGAGAGCTCGTATTAGGAGAGTTGCGTAACCCTCGTCTTGCTGTGCTATCAATTTCGGGGGCTATTGGCGGGATGCTGCTGCCAGCAATGGTTTACCTTTTTCTTCAATATGGTGAGCCAGGGCAAAGCGGTTGGGGAACGGTGATGGCGACGGATACCGCCTTTGTCATTGGCTGCTTAGCGCTATTAGGCTCGCGAATACCCAAGAGCATGAGGTTATTTATGCTGTCGTTGGCTGTAGTCGATGACATTGGTGCTATCATTGTTGTCGCCGTTGGTTATGGCAGTGACATTGAGTGGGTGGCGATAGGGCTTGCGATGCTGGGGTTTCTTTTGGTGAGAGTCATGGCATTTGTCGGTATCCGCAGTATGGCCGTGTTTTTTATTGTAGGGGCTTTTATCTGGTTAGCTATCGATGCTTCTGGTATCCACCCCACAGTCACTGGTGTTATTCTTGGGCTTATGACACCAACAACGAAATGGATAAGTGATGACCGTTTACACACTATTATGGATTGTGTGGTGGCTTATCCTCGCGGAGATCATTGGAGTGGCGATACCCTTGATAGAAAAGTGTTAAAAACAGCAGAAGCAGCTGCTCGAGAGGCACTTTCACCGGTAGAGCGTTTAGAGATAGTACTTCATCCATGGGTAGGTTTTGTTGTGATGCCATTGTTCGCTTTTGCTAATGCAGGAGTATCATTCAGTGGAGTTAATATAGCTTCTTCACTTACCATGGCTGTATTTTTGGGCTTTGTAATCGGTAAACCCTTAGGAATTTTTCTTTTTAGTTGGATTGCTGTTCAACTTAAAATAGCGGTATTACCCGCTAATTTAAATTGGCGAATGCTCTTTGCTGGAGGGATTTTGGCGGGCATTGGCTTCACTATGGCTCTTTTTATTGCCAACCTAGCTTACAGCCCTGAACAAATTAATTCGGTGAAAATCGGAATTCTTTCAGCATCAGTGTTCTCAGCATTGTTAGGAAGCCTTTTATTAATTTATGTAACCAAAGCCAATGGAAATTCGCAATCAAATAGCGTTTTAGTAAAAAATAGAAGTACTATAGGTAAGGCATAGGATAACATTTCTCAATCAAATTTATGTGTTTGTGTTACCGCAAATTATAAGCAGAGTTTCTTTTTAGCGCTTTTAATGTAAACACAGCACCAAAGCGATGTGGTTTGGATGCTTTGAATTCAATTTAGTAGCGCTGTGAGTGTGTTTTCACGGTTAGCTTATCGTATTTTTTGATGAAAAACTTATTAGTCGTTAGCTGCTATGGCTGTATCAGCATGGCAAAGCGACCAAAAAACTTTTGTCGACAAGCATCACACTCTTTAGTGACAATATTTTTTTTGAATGTCACTGTGGTGACAATTGACAGACACATCTAGACCACTTGGCTATTAAAAGCAAAAAGCCTCAATCATGATTTGTAAGAGCTGAGGCGTGATTGTGCCGGCTTTTTTTAACAAGCATTTATGGCTTTTAATATCTGCAAACAAAACATAAAAAAAGACGCTAAAAAGCGTCTTTAATTTTGAAGGTGGTGGAGCTGGCGGGAGTTGAACCCGCGTCCAAAAAACCTACATCCTCGGTCCTACATGCTTAGTCGTTTATTTATTTAACCAGTTAGACGCCAAACGACAGGCTTCATCGTGGTGAGCTTGATACTATTTCGCGGTTCAGCCTCAAGCGTGCTTCCCTCGCTAGCCTACATGGGGTGACCATCGGCATCTCAAGACTATAGGCGAATCATTGAGAGGATGGCTAGCATTAAGCTGCTAGTGCGAACGTTTCGTCGTTTGCAATTATAGTTTTGCGGCTTTTTACCAGGCCAACCGCCCCTGGGCATGCACCTTGGGTTTCGTGAATCTTGTCGAATCCTGAATCAGCCCCAAAGTTTCCATAGACTTAACGCCTACGAAAACTATTGTAGCGCGACTTGCTAGTGATAACAACGGATACTATGGTAAATAGTTTGTAATTGCTGGTTTTTTAATCTTAATTGATTAAAGCTATCGCTTGCCGATGCGTTTTGTATTATCCATGGCGCGCATGTTATCTTGACTAAACTGAAATCTAAAAGCACTTAAAAAAGGGCAACCATACGGATGAATCAAACAGTAACGTTTACTTTACCAGAGCATCAGCAAAATGCTGATGGTGATGTCAGAAGAGTAGGGTTTGAAATTGAGTTTTCAGGCCTTAGTTTGGAGCAGGCCGTTTCTGCGGTGCAATCTTCTTTAAATGGGCGTTTAAAAAAAGGAACCGCTGCAGAGCAGGTAGTGACAGTAGATGATTTAGGTGATTTTAATATAGAAATTGATTGGGATTTTCTAAAGCGAACGGCTAGGGAGTTAGGTGAAGATAGTAACAGCCCTGCTTGGTTAGATAAAGTCAGTCACGCTTCTGCATTGCTTGTGCCAATTGAAGTGGTTTGCCCGCCGATAGCTTTAAATCAATTAGATAAATTAACACCTATGGTAGAAGCATTACGAAACTTAGGTGCGATAGGTACTCAAGAGTCATTGATTGCCGCTTATGGCGTACATATAAACCCTGAACTACCCGAACTTGATGTTGATACTATTTATCATTACCTACGTGCATTCTGTTTGCTGCAATGGTGGTTAGTCGAAGAAAACCGTGTTGATCCCGCTCGTAAGTTAAGTCCGTACATTCAACTGTTTAGTGAAGAATACATCAAGCAGCTTTTAGTTAATAAACCGAAAAGTGTTGAACAATTAATTGATGATTATTTAGTCGACAATTCGAGTAGAAACAGGGCATTAGATATGTTGCCGTTGTTTGCTCATTTGGACGAAAAAAGAGTAAGGGACGTGGTAGATGACCCGAAAATTAAGTCTCGACCGACTTTTCATTACCGACTGCCAAATTGCAATATTGAACAGGCCGATTGGTCATTGGCTAAATCTTGGAATCGCTGGTGTGTGCTTGAGAAATTAGCCAATGATCATCAAGCGCTTGATCGCTTAGCGCAACAGTTTATTGATGCTGATAGACCTTTGATTGGTTTAGATCGACGAGAATGGATAAAGGTGATGACGCAATGGATAAAAGACCACGAATAGGGGTTACCAATAATGGCCGTAAGTGGTCACCGAGTTGGTGGTGCACTGCATTGGCTCTTCGTTTAGTTGGAGCAATACCTGAACGTATCAGTGTACGTCACCCGCCAAGCGGCAAGCAATTGGACGGTTTAGTGATTGGCGGCGGCGACGACATTAGTCCTGAGCATTACGGTGGCGAGCTTACTAATAAAGTAAAGCCTGATGTTGCTCGCGATCAACTTGAGATAGAGTGGATCAAATGGGCATTAACACATCAAGCGCCGCTGCTTGGTATTTGTCGAGGAGCGCAACTTATTAATGTGGTTAAAAAAGGACATTTATATGAAGATATCCGTACTATTCGGCAAAAGACATACAACCGGCCAGGGTTGTTACCGACCAAACAAGTAAGGCTCATCGCTAACTCAATGTTAGCTGAGGTATGCAAAAAAAATCATTTACGTGTCAATAGTCTACACCATCAAGCGATAAAAAATGCCGGTGAGTCTTTGCAAGTTGTGGGTTGGGATTTGGATAACTTAACCCAAGCAATAGAGTCACAACAAGAAAATATTCTTGGAGTACAATGGCACCCAGAGTATCTTATTTATGTGCCAGCGCAATTGCGCATTTTTAATTGGTTAGCGACAAAAGCCAAAAAAGACTTAAACTAAAGATAATAAACGATTGAATAGCAAAGGAATTAAAGGATGAACGTAACTAACAGAGTGGTGATTGCTGCACTATTGGCAGGGAGTTTGTTAGCAACGACTAGCGTATGTGCTAAAGAGAACAAGCAGGTGATGACGTCAGCACAATCTGATCCGCGAACGCTTGGTTGGATGATAGGTTCGCCACCGCCACCAGACAAACTCATTATGCAACCGCAATCAGATTATTTTAGTTTTCCAAAACTTCGTTGGACGGTTTGTCACATCAGAGAATTTTTACCTACTAAGCAAGTCAATAGAGGTTTGTCAGCTTCAATTCCTTTCAGCTATGAACTTGATAATAAAATTGATGATGTAACGTTTAAAGTGCTGGGGGATGAGCGCGAAATAACATGGCGGGAGTCGCTTGCATCCAACTATACTGACGGCATTTTAGTGTTGCACCAAGGCAAGATTGTTTATGAAAAATACCTTGGTTGTTTAAAAGAAGATGGTAAACATGCCGCGATGTCGATGACAAAATCCCTTACTGGGCTAATCGCGGAAATCCTCATAGCACAACAAAAGCTTGACGATAAAGCGTTAGTCTCATCAATTATTCCTGAATTAACCAATAGTGCTTTTGGCAGCGCCACCGTCAGGCAGGTTATGGATATGACCACGGCGATAAAATACAGTGAGAACTATTCTGACCCCAATGCCGAAATCTGGCAGTATTCTGCAGCAGCAAGCCCACTGCCGAAGCCTAAGAGTTATCAAGGCGCTAACGGTTACTATGAGTATTTACAAACCTTGCCTCAACAAGGTCAACACGGCCAACAGTTTGCTTATAAAACGGTCAATACCGATGCACTTGGTTGGATAATTTCAAAAGTCTCAGGTAAGAAGCTCACTGAACTGCTTTCGGATTTATTATGGCGAAAAATTGGTGCAGAGCAAGATGCTTATATGACCATTGATGCTAAAGGTACCCCGTTTGCTGGTGGGGGACTGAGTGCAGGACTTCGAGATTTGGCGCGTATCGGTCAACTTATGCTTAACCGCGGGGAAATGAATGGTGTACGGCTTTTTCCAGAATCGGTTGTTGAAAACATCGAGCAAGGAGGGGATAAACAAGCTTTTGCCTATGCAGGTTATAAAACGCTAAGAGGCGGCAGTTATCGCAGCATGTGGTGGGTATTTCATAATGAACATGGCGCGTATGCAGCAAGAGGAGTGCATGGTCAAACGATATATATCGACCCAAGTGCTGAGATGGTAATCGTGAGGTTTTCATCTCATCCTCAAGCTAAAAACGCTTATATTGATCCAACGTCACTACCTGCATATCATGCAGTGGCAAAATACTTGATGAAGAAATAAGTTGGCTAAGTGATAGCTATTCAGAGCGAGCATTTTAGTGTTGCTCGCTCTTTTTGAAATGTCGCTATTCTTTATTAAGCGTTTTGTTTTTCATCAGTCGACCTTTATCGACTTGCCACTCTCTATCTTTGATATCAGCGCGCTTGTCGTGGGCTTTTTTACCTTTACCCAAGCAAAACTCAAGTTTTACCCAACATTTGCGCCAGTACATGGCAGTGGCAACGAGGGAGTATCCTTCTCGTTCTACTGAGCCGATAAGTTTATCGAGTTCTCTTCTATTGAGCAGTAATTTACGAGGGCGCACTGGATCACACACCACATGTGTTGACGCGGCATTTAACGGCATAATTTCTGCGCCAAGAAGATACGCTTCTCGATCTTTGATATGCACATAACAATCAGAAATATTAACTTTGCCGGCACGAATACTTTTAATTTCCCAACCTTGTAGGCTCATTCCTGCTTCATATTTATCTGACAGGGCATAGTTGTGTCGGGCTTTTTTATTCAGTGCGATAGTATTGCTGTTTGAATTTTTTGATTTCTTTTTTGCCATTTTTCTTCCAATCCTTAACCGAGCACATTATACGTAGATATTTGCGCATTTAAATGACTATTTTCATTAATATCTTTTTGGTATGATGTGCGCTCATTTTTGAGGAGAGATAATGCCGATTGTTAGTCGAAATGCCCTTGTTATGTATAGTGTTGAGCAAATGTATCAGTTGATCAATGATGTACTTGCTTACCCTGCATTTTTACCTGATTGCACTGACAGTAAAATTATTGCTCACACCGAGAATAAAATGACGGCAGCGTTACAAGTATCAAAAGCAGGACTTACTAAATGGTTTACGACTGAAAACACCTTGGAAAAGGATCATAAAGTCTCCTTAAAATTGATTGATGGTCCTTTTAAATACTTAGCGGGGGAGTGGTTATTAACGCCATTATCGCCAGAGGCATGTAAAATAAGTCTGCACTTAGAGTACGAGTTTTCAAATAAAATGTTCGATCTTGCCTTCGGAAAAATCTTCAACGGTATAGCGAACAACATGGTGCAAGCTTTTACACAACGAGCGAAACAGGTTTATGGATAACGTGGAAAATAAGCAACAAGTAACGCAAGATCAAGAAGTTGAGCATTTAAAAATCGAAGTCGTTTATGGCACCCCACAACGTCAAGAATTGCTCACTATCATGGTTGAGCAAGGAACTTCGGTTGAGAAAGCGATAGAGCTTTCCGGGATCTGTGAAGTATTTCCTGAAATAGATTTATCTGAAAACAAAGTCGGTATTTGGAATCGTTCTGCCAAGTTAACCGATATTTTAGCTGATCATGACCGAGTGGAAATTTATCGGCCGCTCATTGCTGATCCGAAGGAAGTGCGCAAGCGCAGAGCAGAAAAAGCTAAATTAGAAGGTCGAGCAGATAAAGTCACTGGCGGTCGCGTTGATCCTCAACGTAAGTAACCTCTGCCGCATTAAAAATTAGACATTAAATAATTAGATACAATTTAGTCATTTTTTGACCTTTGCATATAGTACGAAGAGTATGGTAGTTTGAATTTTGTTCAAATTAATCCACTTGAAGATGGAAAGTCAAATGAATAAATTATTATTAGTTATCATAGCCAGTATTGGTTTTAATGTTGCTGCAAATCAAAATGTTGAGGAATACAAATACTGTCAATCTGATTGTGAATACGAAGTGAAAATGTTTCGCAAATATATGAACCAAGGTTCATCAATTGCAGAATTTTCTCTTGGATTGATGATGTTGCAGGGTAAAGGAACAGAACAAAACATCGAGCAAGGCATAAGACATATCAGAAGTGCAGCATTGGCTAAAGAACCCAGTGCGGAGTTTCAATTAGGCTATTTCTACTTATTTGGTTTATACGTGAATCAAGACTTCGAGCTTGCTAAAAAGTTTTTAGAGCGAGCTAAATTAAGAAAAGTTAAGTCAGCAAGCAAGTACTTATCTTTAATGTCAGGAAAAGAGCAAAAATCTCAACTCGTTACCGTGGCTTCTCAGTTGACACATAAAGTCAATGAGAACCTATCTATGCCAAATAGCGTCGAAGTTATTACCGTTTCTGCAGGCTTTACATATTATGAAATAATGGAGGCAGCGCGAATTCAATCGTGTCCTACTAATACTTGCGGACCATGGTGGAGTGTTGTACTAATGCCAATGGTGAAGTTGGCAAATGAAGATGAGGTTTTATCTACCATTTAAGGTTAGGCGATAGCTACTAGCTTATGAGTGTTTTGTTGAGGTTAGTAGCTTAAATCCATTTTTATCAAACTTAAGCCATGAACCTTGTTCATACCAGTCTCCAAGAACAACACGTTGCGCCTTTTTTCCGTCAACGTCAATATCGTGGATGTTTGGTCGATGAGTGTGACCGTGAATTAGCAACAAACATTGATGTTCACGCAGACATTGAATTACTTCGCTTTGAGTAACATCCATGATCTCTTGTGATTTCATTGCCGTTGCATTGGCACTTTTACGACGATAATCTTCGGCCATTTTGCGCCTAACGAATAATGGTAAGCTTTTAACAATGGCTTGCCACCACCACGAGCGCGATTTTTTCCTAAATTGCTGATACGCAACATCTCGTGTACACAAGGTATCGCCGTGCATTATTACTGCTTTATGTCCATAGAGTTCAATGGTGTCGACTTCTGGTAGCAAAGTCATACAGGCTTTTTTGGCAAAACGTTGCCCAAGTAGAAAGTCGCGATTGCCGTGAATAAAATAAACGTTGACACCTGTTTGCCCTAAGGTGTTCAAGCCTTGGGCGATTTCATCGACAAAAGGCGAATCATCGTCATCGCCAATCCAGTATTCGAATAGATCGCCTAAGATATAAAGTGCTTGGGCATTTATTGCGTCATTTTTTAAAAACGATAAAAAACAGGCCGTAATATCAGGCCTGTTTTGAGCAAGGTGCAAGTCAGCAATAAAATACGTTATTGGTTGACGAGATGATGCTGTCATTGATTAAGATTCAACCGTCGCTGATTCAACCACAATTTCTTCTTTTGGTACGTCGTCATGGAAGCCTAATCGACCGGTATCAACAAGCGCCATCTTATCAACAATATCCATACCTTCGATCACTTCGCCAAATACACAGTAACCCCAACCTTGCACTGATTCATTTTTAAAGTCTAAGAAGTCATTATCAACTAAGTTAATAAAGAACTGGGCTGAAGCTGAATGTGGATCTTGGGTACGAGCCATCGCTAAGGTACCACGTTTATTGCTTAAGCCGTTGTTCGCTTCATTTTGAATGCTTTCTCGCGTTGTTTTTTCGTCCATGCCTGAAGCAAAGCCGCCACCTTGCACCATAAAACCTTTAATGACACGATGAAAAATGGTCCCGTTATAAAAACCTTCTTCAACATATTGTTGAAAGTTTTTTGCGGTTACAGGTGCCTTATCAAAGTCTAATGAGATTTTAATATCACCTAAATTTGTTTTAAAAATAATCATTGTTTGGTTCTCTGTATTGATGTTCGCTAAATTGTAACCTAACCAGAGATTCTGTAAAGGGAAGTGATGACCATAACCAATTGTTGCGCTACAATAGCCACCTGAAAATTTTGCGGTTATAAGAAATAGCCGTTTTATAACGATGACATTTGCATAATGCCATTACTGCATGACATAGAATAGGAGTCATAAAACCTCATGTTACAGATATACAATACGCTCACTCGTAAAAAGGAAGTGTTTAAACCAATTCAAGAAGGAAAAGTTGGGTTGTATGTTTGTGGTTGCACGGTTTATGACTTATGCCATATAGGCCATGCACGCACTTATATTAGCTTTGACAATATCGCTCGCTACTTGCGTTTTTCAGGTTATGACGTTAACTACATTCGCAATATCACAGATGTTGAAGATAAGATCATCAATCGTGCGATTGAAAACAATGAAACCACAGAGCAGTTAACTGAGCGCACCATTGCAGCGATGCATGAAGACTTTGATGCGTTAAATATGATGCGACCAGAGCTTGAACCACGGGTAACGACGCATATGACTGAGATCATTGAAATGATCGAAACCTTAGTTGCGAAAGGTAATGCTTATGTTGCTGATAGTGGTGATGTGTTATTTGAAGTATCGACCTTTGCTGATTATGGTAAATTAAGTGGCCAAAACTTAGAACAATTGCAAGCTGGCTCTCGAGTTGATGTTGATGAAACCAAGCGTAATCCTTTAGATTTCGTGCTTTGGAAGTTAGCCAAGCCAGGTGAGCCAAGCTGGTCTTCACCTTGGGGTGAAGGACGACCAGGCTGGCACATCGAATGTTCGGCAATGAACGCTAAAGAATTAGGCGCTCATTTTGATATTCATGGTGGTGGCTCAGATTTGCAATTTCCGCATCATGAAAACGAAGTGGCGCAAAGCTGTTGCGCACTTGATACCCCTTATGTGAATTACTGGGTACACACGGGTATGGTGCAAGTAGACGCTGAAAAAATGTCGAAATCGTTAGGTAACTTTTTTACCATTCGTGAAGTACTTGCACAATACGATGCAGAAACGACGCGATTTTTCTTAACGACAGGACACTATCGTAGTCAATTAAACTATTCGACAGAAAACCTTGAGCAAGCGCGTGCAGCCGTTGAACGTATCTATACAGCACTTCGCGATGTCGAAGTGCCCACAGATTTTACCCTGGATAAGTCAAACCCGTTTGTTGCTGAGTTTTGTCAGGCAATGGATGATGACTTTAACACGCCGCAAGCTTTATCGGTATTGTTTGAAGTGGCTAAGCAATTAAATGTCGCCAAGGCTGAAAACAATGGTAAAGCAAAAGAACTAGCGAGTGTTTTAAAATCATTAGGCGGTTTACTCGGTTTGTTACAGTTAGATCCAGCGCACTTTTTACAAGGTGGTGGTGATGATGATGAAGTAGCGCAAATCGAAGCCTTAATCGCGCAGCGTAATCAAGCGCGTGCGGATAAAAACTGGGCACTAGCCGACGAAGCCAGAGATAAGTTAGCCGCCATGAATGTTATACTTGAAGACAGTGCCGGTAAAACAACGTGGCGAAAAGGGTAGGGTTAACCTGCATAAACGCTAACTCAATCATTAAAAAAGCCCGCTTAGAGCGGGCTTTTTTAATGTCATTACGTTAAGTTGGCTATTCGCCAAATTGCTCACAAGCAATTAGCGTGTTTTCTATTAAGCTCGCCACTGTCATAGGGCCGACACCACCCGGTACAGGGGTAATAAAAGAGGCTTTTTCTTTAGCGACATCAAATTCTACATCACCCACTAAGCGACCACTGTCCATGCGGTTAATACCAACATCGATAACAATCGCGCCTTCTTTGATCCAATCGCCAGGAATAAATTCCGGTTTACCGACCGCAACCACTAAAAGATCAGCCCCTCGCACCTTCTCTTCTAAATTTTTAGTAAAGCGGTGAGTGGTAGTGATAGTACAACCGGCTAACAATAGCTCTAAGGTCATCGGACGACCAACAATGTTAGAAGCACCAACGACAACAGCATCTAAACCATGTGTTTTGACACCGGTAGACTCGATAAGCGTCATAATACCTTTAGGTGTGCAAGGCCTAAGGCCAGGCTGGCGCAAGGCTAATTTACCAACGTTCGATGGATGAAAGCCATCAACATCCTTATTGGGGGCGATAGTTTCAATGACAAGATTGGCATCTAATCCGTTAGGTAAGGGAAGCTGTACTAAAATACCATCAATTGCTGGATCATGATTCAGTTCATCAATTAATGACAATAACTCATCTTGGTTAGTCGTTTCGGGCAAATCATACGAACGAGACACAAAACCGACTTCTTCACAGGCTTTGCGCTTACTGCCAACATATACTTCTGATGCTGGATCATTGCCAACAAGAATAACGGCTAATCCAGGTGCTCGTTTACCTTGTTCAAGTCGTGCTTTTACTTTTTCTTTTACGTTTTGTCTAAGTTGTTGAGCAATGGCTTTGCCATCAATAAGTGATGCAGTCATAAGTCCTAGGGTGTTGGTGAAAAGTGAAAATCCTTGATATTTTCGCACAAATTAAAAAATTGTCATAGTTGTAAATAGCAAAGACAAGTCAAAATTATATTATACAGTATACAGTTTGGTGTATTGTCTAACATTAGCTATATTTGTAGTTAATTTGTGCAACTTGACTTGTCAAATGCATGGTTTGCTTTAAAAGTGAGCGAACGACATTTTTTTTATAAAAAACGTTTGACGTGTCACGGGCAACTCGGTAATATCCGCACCCGTTGAAGACATGTATGTTTTTAGCAATGTCGGTGATTAGCGCAGCTTGGTAGCGCACTTGGTTTGGGTCCAAGGGGTCGCAAGTTCGAATCTTGCATCACCGACCACTTCTTAATTTTAGTAAAGGTTAAGAAAGTGTAGCCTTATGTAGGTAATGTGCGCCCTTAGCTCAGCTGGATAGAGCAACGCCCTTCTAAGGCGTGGGTCGTAGGTTCGAATCCTACAGGGCGTGCCATTTACTACAACTATGGTGGCATTAGCTCAGTTGGTAGAGCCCCGGATTGTGATTCCGGTTGTCGTGGGTTCAAGTCCCATATGCCACCCCATCTTATGTCGGTGATTAGCGCAGCTTGGTAGCGCACTTGGTTTGGGTCCAAGGGGTCGCAAGTTCGAATCTTGCATCACCGACCACTTTATTTCATTCATTTCCTAATTTATTCAGTAAAAACCGTCCAATAGTTTCACCGTACCTATATTTAGTGCCGATTTTTTAAAACGCTATTTGTATAATTTTTATCCGTTTTTTATTGACATAGAGCATTGCTGTTATCTTGTCAAAAAATTAATTGCCATCAGCCCTCGACTCTTACGAAAAGCGCCGCTATAATTCTGCGTCACTATTTTTAATCTGGACATCTGTTATTCGGATTTTCCCGGGCTCGACTAGCATTTTGTTGGCGGGTTGCAAGTAAAAAATCTTGTCGTTTTTTACTTACTAACGATAGATGCGTTAAGTAAAAGCGTTGAAAACGCTAAGTTTTGAGGTAATTAAATGCAAGTTTCATTAGAGACTACAAAAGGTTTGGAACGTCGATTAACTATTTCAGTTCCTGCAGAGAAAGTAGATGTTGAAGTAAAGAATCGTCTTCGTCAGATCGGTAAGACACAGCGTATCAACGGTTTCCGTCCTGGTAAAGTACCACCATCAGTATTACAGAAACGTTACGGTAAAAGTGTTCGTCAAGAAATTGCTGGTGAAGTTATGCAACGTAACTTTGTTGAAGCGATTATGGCAGAAAAAATCACACCAGCTGGTCGTCCTCAATTTGTGGCGAAAAGTAATGAAGATGGTAAAGATTTAGAATTTGAAGCGACTTTCGAAGTTTATCCAGAAGTTGAATTATCTGGTTTAGATAAAATCAAAGTTGAGCGTTTAGTTGCTGAAGTAACAGACAAAGATTTAGATGAAATGTTTGTTACTTTACAAAACCAACACAAAACGTGGAAAGAAAACAAGCGTAAAACTAAGAAAGGCGACAAGTTAACAATTAACTTTGTAGGTCGTGTTGACGGTGAAGAGTTTGAAGGCGGTAAAGCTGAAAACTTTGAATTAGAGCTTGGTGCTGGTCGTATGATCCCTGGCTTTGAAAAAGAAATCACGGGTATGAAATCGGGTGAAGAGAAAACCATCAACGTTACATTCCCTGAAGACTACCACGCTGAAAACCTTAAAGGTAAAGATGCTGAGTTCGATATCACTGTGTTAAAAACAGAAGGGCCAGTATTACCAGAAGTCGATGAAGAATTTGCTAAGCTTTTTGGTGTAAACGAAGGTGGTGTTGACGCATTACGTGAAGAAGTGCGTAAAAACATGACTCGTGAATTAAACCAAGCAATCAAAGCGAAAGTTAAAGAGCAAGTTATTGAAGGTTTATTAGAAGCGAACGATATCGAAATTCCTAGTGCATTAATTGCACAGGAAATACAAGCATTACGCCAACAAGCAATGCAACGCTTCCAAGGTCAAATGGATCCTAAAAACTTACCACAATTACCAGACGATATGTTTGCTGAGCAAGCTAAGCGTCGCGTAAAAGTTGGTTTGTTGCTAGGTGAGGTGATCAAAACTAACGAATTGAAAGTTGACGATAACAAAGTTAACGAGTTAATCGAAACTGCGGCTTCTGCTTACGAAGATCCGCAAGAAGTTATCGAATACTACAAGTCAAATAAAGAGCTAAATCAGCAAATGCAAAATGTTGCATTAGAAGAGCAAGCGGTTGACAAGTTAGTTGAGAGCGCAAAAGTTAAAGATAAGAAAGCTAGCTTCAAAGAGATCATGAATCCTGAAGCAAAATAAGCTTTAGTCATTGACATTAGCTTAAGCAATAGCTTAAATGGCTTATATGGAAACATATAAGCCATTTTTTTATAGTAAGGAAGAAATAGTTGTTAACTTCTCATAATAATTCTCACGATTTTAGTAATATTACCGAAAGTGCCCTAGTTCCTATGGTGGTTGAGCAAACTGCTAAAGGTGAGCGCTCGTATGATATTTATTCACGCTTATTGAAAGAGCGTGTGATTTTTTTATGTGGTCAAGTTGAAGACCATATGGCCAATTTAATTGTTGCACAGCTATTGTTTTTGGAGTCAGAAAGCCCAGAGAAAGATATTTATTTATATATCAACTCTCCAGGTGGCTCAGTCACCGCTGGTTTAGCAATTTATGATACCATGAAGTTTATTCGCCCTCATGTCAGTACGGTATGTATTGGTCAAGCAGCGAGTATGGGCGCATTTTTGTTATCTGGCGGCGAGAAGGGTAAGCGTTATTGTTTACCAAATGCGCGAGTGATGATTCATCAGCCACTGGGTGGTTTTCAAGGTCAGGCTTCTGATTTTGAAATTCATGCAAAAGAAATTCTTTATATCAAAGATAAATTGAATCGTTTAATGGCGGAGCATACCGGTCAAGATTTAGCGAAAGTTTCTGAAGATACTGATCGTGATAACTTCTTAAGTGCTGAAAGTGCAGTTGAATATGGCTTAGTTGATGCCATATTAGAACAAAGAGCCGATAAATAACTAAAGACACGTTTTTATTGTGATCTGTAGTTTTTATGAAATACTTAAGGGTAGAGATATTGTTTTTAAATAGTTTAGAGGTACCGTATGACCGATATTAAAAAAGGTGACGGTGATAGTGGCAAACTACTGTATTGCTCATTTTGTGGAAAAAGTCAGCACGAAGTAAGAAAGCTTATTGCAGGGCCTTCTGTTTTTATATGTGATGAGTGTGTTGAACTTTGTAACGATATCATTCGTGAAGAAATAAAAGAAATCGCACCGAAACAAGACAAAGAGTCTTTACCAACACCAATTGAGCTTCGCAAAAGTTTAGATGATTATGTTATTGGTCAGGAGCATGCAAAAAAGGTGCTTGCGGTAGCCGTATATAATCACTACAAGCGTTTGCGTAATGGTGATTCACATAATGGCGTCGAGTTAGGCAAGAGTAATATCTTATTAATAGGCCCAACAGGTTGTGGTAAAACATTACTTGCTGAAACGTTAGCAAGGTTGTTAGATGTGCCATTCACTATGGCGGATGCCACAACATTGACTGAAGCAGGTTATGTTGGTGAAGATGTTGAAAACATCATTCAAAAGTTATTACAAAAATGTGATTACGACGTTGAGAAAGCTCAGCGTGGTATTGTGTACATTGATGAGATTGATAAAATTTCACGCAAATCAGATAACCCGTCAATTACTCGCGATGTTTCTGGAGAAGGTGTACAACAAGCGTTATTAAAGCTTATTGAAGGTACAATAGCCTCTGTTCCGCCGCAGGGCGGACGAAAGCATCCACAGCAAGAGTTTTTACAAGTTGATACCTCCAAAATTCTCTTTATTTGCGGTGGTGCATTTGCTGGTTTAGATAAGGTTATCGAACAACGCATTGATACAGGAACTGGCATTGGATTTGGCGCCAAAGTTAAAGCGAGTGATACTAAAAAGTCTTTAACAGAGCGCTTTTTAGAAGTGGAGCCTGAAGATCTGGTTAAATATGGTTTAATTCCGGAGTTTATTGGTCGCTTACCGGTAGTCGCTACCCTTGCTGAGTTAGATGAGGATGCCCTTATTCAAATTTTGCAGGAACCGAAAAACGCCTTAACCAAGCAATTTACTGCATTATTTGACATGGAAGACGTTGAGCTTGAGTTCCGTACCGATGCATTGAAGGCTATTGCGCATAAAGCCATGGTGCGTAAAACCGGTGCTCGTGGTTTACGTTCAATTGTTGAAGGTGTTTTGCTTGATACCATGTACGAATTACCTTCGATGGAAAATGTCAGCAAGGTTGTTATTGATGAAACCGTGATAAAAGGTGAATCAAAACCCATTATCATTTATGAATCTCAACAAGACCAAGCGGCATCTGAAAATTAACGCTTGATAAACCAAATAAAAAACCACGCATTTGCGTGGTTTTTTTTAATCGATAGTTGAAAGGTAAAGGTTTAACCCCATATACTTTTTACTTAGGTTCATAATCGCACCAAATAGATTTCCAAGAGAGTTACCGAATGTCTGAAGAATTAGTTGAAGTCGCCTCAGTTGCGGCCATTCCCGTGTTGGCCTTGCGTGATGTTGTTGTCTATCCCCAAATGGTGATCCCATTGTTTGTTGGGCGAGAGAAATCTATCCGTTGTTTGGATATTGCGATGGAAGGAGACAAACAAGTTTTCTTAGTCGCTCAAAAAGATGCATCGGTTGATGATCCCACAACAGCAGATGTGTATGAAACAGGTACCGTAGCAACTATTTTGCAGATGTTAAAATTACCAGATGGTACAGTAAAGGTCTTAGTTGAAGGGGTTAAACGCGCCAAAATTAGTCAATACGTTGAGACCGATGAGTACTTTACCGCAGATATTAATTACCTGACGGTAGAAGATACTGATGAAAAGACCACTGAAATCCTCGTTCGCTCAGCAGTTTCTCAGTTTGAAGGTTATGTAAAGCTTAATAAAAAGATCCCTCCTGAAGTACTCACCTCTGTTTCAGGAATCGATGATGCTGAGCAACTTGCCGATACCATGGCGGCTCATATGCCACTTAAGTTAGCGGATAAACAAAAAGTATTAGAAATTACGGATGTCACTGAGCGCTTAGAATATCTCATGGCGTTAATGGAAGGTGAAATTGATCTGTTGCAGGTTGAAAAGAAAATTCGTACTCGCGTTAAAAAGCAAATGGAAAAAAGCCAACGCGAATACTATTTGAATGAGCAAATGAAAGCGATTCAAAAAGAGTTAGGTGATATGGATGATGTCCCTGACGAAGCAGAGCAAATTACCAAAAAAATTGAAGATGCTCACATGCCAAAAGAAGCCAAAGAAAAAACAATGGCAGAGCTTCAAAAATTGAAAATGATGTCACCAATGTCTGCAGAAGCCACTGTAGTGAGAAGTTATATTGATTGGATGACAAGTGTGCCTTGGAAGAAACGCAGTAAACTCAAACGCGATTTAAAAGTTGCTGAACAAGTACTAGAGAAAGACCATTATGGCCTCGAGAAGGTCAAAGAGAGAATTTTAGAGTACCTAGCGGTGCAACAGCGAGTGAGTCAATTAAAAGGCCCTATACTGTGTTTAGTGGGGCCTCCTGGGGTAGGTAAAACCTCTCTTGGTCAGTCAATCGCGAAATCCACAGGGCGTAAGTATGTTCGCATGGCGCTTGGTGGTGTTCGCGATGAGGCTGAAATTAGAGGGCATCGCCGCACATATATTGGATCGTTACCGGGTAAATTGATTCAAAAATTGGCTAAAGTAGGGGTTAAAAACCCACTGTTTTTATTAGATGAAATCGATAAGATGGCCTCTGATATGCGTGGAGATCCTGCTTCAGCACTACTCGAAGTATTAGATCCAGAACAAAATAGTAGCTTCAATGATCATTATCTTGAGGTTGATTATGACTTGTCGGATGTGATGTTTGTCGCGACCTCTAATAGTATGGATATTCCTGGTCCATTATTAGATCGGATGGAAGTGATTCGTTTGTCAGGTTATACCGAAGATGAAAAACTCAATATCGCTAAAAATCATTTATTAGAAAAACAGATCCAGAGAAATGGCCTTAAAGAGAAAGAAATTTCTATCGATGATAGCGCTATTATCGGCATTATTCGCTATTACACTCGTGAGGCTGGTGTTCGTAATTTAGAGCGAGAAATATCTAAGCTTTGCCGTAAAGCGGTGAAAGCCATATTGTTAGATAAGTCATTGAAGAAAGTTGAAATTACTCAAGAAAATTTAAGTGAATTTCTAGGAGTACAACGTTTTGATTATGGTAAAGCGGATGAAGAAAACCGCGTAGGTTTAGTAACAGGTCTAGCGTGGACGCAAGTTGGTGGTGAGTTGTTAACCATTGAAACCGCGTCGGTACCGGGTAAAGGCAAGCTCAGTTATACCGGTTCGCTTGGTGATGTTATGCAAGAATCAATTCAAGCGGCAATGACAGTAGTGCGTTCTCGTGCTGATAAGTTCCGTATCAATAATGATTTCTATGAAAAACGGGATATTCATGTCCATGTGCCAGAAGGGGCAACGCCTAAAGATGGGCCAAGTGCTGGTATTGGTATGTGTACAGCGCTTGTATCTAGTTTAACAGGCAATCCTGTTAAGGCTGACGTTGCCATGACAGGAGAAATCACCCTTCGTGGTGAAGTTCTCGCGATAGGTGGTTTGAAAGAAAAGCTGCTTGCAGCGCATCGAGGTGGCATAAAAACCGTCGTTATTCCAAAAGATAATGAGCGTGATTTGAAGGAAATTCCAGAAAATGTGAAGGCAGATCTGGCAATTCATCCGGTAAAATGGATAGAAGAAGTGTTAGCGATTGCATTAGAGCACCCGGTTGAAAAATGGGAAAAAGCGAGCTAAGACTAAGAAAATCGTTGATTTTTTGTTAAATTAGGCAAAAAAACTAAAAAAAAGTAAAGAAATTTGAAATAAACGCTTTCCAAATCAAAAAAACATGGTAAGTTAATGAGGCTGATGCGCTAGACCCCTTATTTATAGTGGGATCTAGATGAGATAAAAATAATTATCTTAATTTTGAATTTCTTTAACTCAGCGCTTGATGTTCTATTAGAAGCTTGTTATAAAGTTTCCGCAGGACGCTAAAAATAAAAGATAGCGCTGAATAATAAACTTTGAAGGGGAATATACTGTGAATAAATCTCAATTAATCGAGAAAATTGCTGCTGGTGCTGACATTTCTAAAGCTGCTGCTGGTCGTGCGTTAGACTCATTTATTGAAGCTGTTACCGAAGAATTAAAAAGCGGTGAGCAAGTAGCATTAGTTGGTTTTGGTACTTTTTCTGTACGTGACCGTGCAGCACGCACTGGCCGTAACCCACAAACTGGTGCAACGATTGAAATCGCTGCGGCTAAGATCCCATCATTTAAAGCGGGTAAAGCTTTAAAAGATGCTTGTAACTAATCTTAGGCATTAGTCTTTTTAAAAAGGCCACCTTTTGGGTGGTCTTTTGCATATATAGACCACGTTAAAATCATAACGTATCGGCTTAAATACCCAATCCATTGACTATTTAATTCCCTCTGAATGACTGAATACTTATAGGAATTGGTATAAGTAAAAATAAAAATTCTAATTGTCTGCTTCAACCTAGGTTAAGCATCTGTTAAAATCGCGCGCAGACAACTAAAACACTGTAGTGTAAATAGAGAATACGATGTTAGAAAATATTAGAGAAAACTCACAAGGCATGATTGCTAAGATCATACTTGGTTTTGTAATTTTAACGTTTGCGTTTGCAGGTATTGGCAGCTACACCAGCTCAGTAGATACGTCTGTAGCGCAAGTAAACGGTGAAAAAATTTCGCAGTCTGATTTTGATAAAGCATACCAAAATCAGCGCAACCGCATGGCTCAGCAATTTGGTGACATGTTTGAAACCTTATCCGCTGATGCTAATTATATGGCGAATTTTCGTAAAAGTGTCCTTGATAGCTTAATCAATCAAAAACTTATTGATTTAGCCATCGATGATTTATCGATCAGAGTTTCTGATGAGCGTATCAAGCAAACGATTCGTGAAATGCCTGAGTTTCAGGTAGAAGGAAAGTTCGATAATAATCGTTATTTGGCGTTAATTAACCAAGCGGGCTTTTATCAATCATCAGATTTTCGTGATTACTTACGTGAAGAAATGGCTCGCCGTCAACTAAATCAGGCGATATTAGCCAGTGAGTTTAGCTTACCTTATCAAGAGAAACAGTTGCTATCATTGCAAAATCAAACCAGAGATATTCGTTTTGCGACGATAGATGCTGAGCAATTTAAAGCTGACATTACGATTAGCGATGAAGAAATCAATAAGTATTACCAAGAGAATCAAGATCGCTTTCAAAATCAAGAAAAAGTCAAAGTTAATTACATTGAATTAACTATCGATCAAGTGGCTAATAACGTTGAAGTGACTGACGCTGACTTGGAAGAGTATTATCAGCAAAATATGAGTAAGTATCAGCAAAAAGAGCAAAAACGTATCGCTCATATCTTATTTGAATTTGGTGATGATGAAGCTGCAGCAAAGCAAAAAGCTGAAGAGACACTTGCTAAAATTAACGCCGGAGAAGATTTCGCTGAATTAGCTAAACAGTTATCTGATGATGTGTTCAGCGGCGAAAATGGTGGAGACCTTGAGTGGTTGGAGCCTGGGGTGATGGAAGAGTCGTTTGAGCAAGCTGCTTTTGCGTTAAATGATGTAGGCAGTGTTTCTGATATTGTTAAAACTGACTTTGGTTTTCATATCATCAAGTTAACTGCGCTTAAAGAAGAGCAGGTAAAAGCGTTTGATGACGTAAAAGAAGAGATTCGCCAAGCGGTTAGTGAGCGTAAAGCTGAAGACAAGTTTTTTGAGTTACAACAAGAAGTTGCTCGTTTAAGTTTTGAGTTCCCTGATAGCCTTGAAGACGCTGCTCAAGCAGTTTCAGCGCAAGTGAAAACTTCAGATTGGTTACAGCGCTTTGGCAATCAAGCGCCGTTTGATAATGCTCAAGTTATTGATGCTGCATTTTCTGATGTTGTCTTAACTGAACGTCTTAACTCTGACTTAATCGAAGTAAGTGATTCGCAAGTCGTGGTATTAAGATTAAATGAATACCAACAAGCCAATGTTAAGCCACTAACTGAAGTGAAAGATCGTATCGAGACGATGTTAATTGCGGAAAAAGCCAGTGAAATTGCTAACGAGAAAGCGCAAGCGTTATTAACAGCGTTTCAGTCAGGGGATGATGTAAGTGAGCAATTAACTGCGCTTAATAGTCAATTTGAAGACAAAGAAGCGGTTGCTCGTTACGGTTCAACTTTAGATAGTAACATCACTAAAGAAGCATTTAAGCTACCTCATCCAGCAGAAGGGCAAGTTTCAGCAACAACAGTAACCATGAACAATGGTAACATTGCGTTGGTAGAGGTTAAAGCGGTTAAAGAGGGTGAAGTTACTGAAAACAACAGTTTCTCACAGCAGTATACTCAGCAATTAGCGCAATCTGCATATCAAAGCTATGTTGAAAGTTTGAAAGAACAAGCAACGATTAAACGTAAAGATTCGGTGCAGGCATCAAGCCAGTTATAACGTAACGGTCATTGTTGATTGAAATTAAAAAAGGCGAATCATCTGATTCGCCTTTTTCTTACTCACTAGATAAATGATTTAATGAGCTTTAGGATGGGATGTAATCAGAACCAAATCCCATACCAAATAACACTGCGCTAATAGCCATTAAGGCAACTAGTAACACTAAACCACAAGTTACCACTGAACTTGCGTAAATAAAGCCCTTTTCTTCAGGGATATTCATCATGATCGGTACACCAGAGTATAGAAGGTATACTGAATAAGTTAGCGCCGCTAAGCCAGCTACGGTAACAAACCAAAGTACAGGGTAAAGCGCTGTTAAGCCAACCATTAATAAAGGTGTTGCAGTATAGGCAGCAAGCTCTAGCGATTGAGTAAAATCAGGTTTAGCATCAAACGTAACTGCCATCCACTGTACTAGATAAGCGAGCGCAAAAACACCAACAACTAACCCGACATACATGGCCACAGCCATCGCTATTGCACTGTCTTGAGGTAATCGAATTGGGTCTCCTGCTCCTATCGTCCAACCAATATGAGCTGCTGCGTAGTAGCTACAAATTGCTGGTATTAACGCGACAACTAGAATATGCACCATGCTGTACATTAAGCTTTCGTGACGCTTTTCTATGGTTTGCCATTCTTCTTTTGGGTGAGCGTATAAGCCCCAGATATGGTTTAAAATCATATTTTATTCCTCTTGCAGTCCCCAATTAAACTAATCAATAACTAATCATTATTTTTAGTATTGTTAGCTACTCTCAACGTTATTATTTTTATAGTTGATAATCTATTTATGTAAGATGTAGAAGAATTCGTCAAGGATTGTTTTTAATTTCGACAAATAATCGTTAAAAAATGCACTTTTAATAGCCGTATTAATTATAAGGAGAAATCGCTATAACACTTGGTTATATTAACTAACTTTAATTCGTACGACGTTCATGACTTCAATGGCCAAGCCCGCAACGGTTTCTTCACTCGGATAATACGTTAAGTTAACTCGTTGTCCTTTCAGGGATTGGTAATGCTTTTTTCGCTTATATTTAAATGGCACATTGTGCCCTTCAATCATTATTGTATTAATGATCCACTCATCTTGCTCTCGTTGAGTATGAGAGCTCACTTTTTGATCGTCACTTTGGATCAGCGCTTGGTGTTTATCCGTTAATTGTTTTACGTGCTTATTTAACATAGTTCTCTATATTGCTTTTGAGAAGATAGCGCATTATGACAATTGCAGGGTTCGTTTTCCAAACTAATCTTACAGTCATTGCCTTATTTTGCAGTTGGCTCGTGTTAAAAAAATGTATTCGCTTGTTAATTTTTATAATGTATAATGTATCCAATAAAATTGTGTGTGATATATGGATTCGACATATGAATAACATGACCAAAGCGTCGGTTTATCTTTTTTTATTTATACTTGGAGCTTGTGGCGGTGGTGGAAGTTCATCTACTAATGAATCAAGTAAGCCAGCCGTTAATAATCCCCCGCAAGCAGTCGCTGATAGTTATGATGTTGGGATGAATGTTTCGACGGTGCTTGATGTTACTGCAAATGATAATGACCAAGACAGCTTTAGTGTCAGTGCATACAGCGAACCTCAGCATGGCACATTACTCATTAATAACAATAACTTGGTTTATACACCAGAAACAAGTTATGTCGGTGACGACAGTTTTTCTTATACCATTACCGACAGCGCGGGCCAGCAAGCAAGCGCTGAAGTATCATTATCTGTCGCAAACCTTCCGCCTAATGCAAACAATGATCTTGTTGAAATTAATCAAAACCAACAAATAACGCTTGATGTGCTTGTCAATGATAGTTCAGCGGCAGGGCATGAGTTAACCGTAGTCAGCACTTCCATGCCATCACATGGCACCTTAGTACAAAGTGATAATGATTTTATTTATACACCGGTTGATGGCTTTGCTGGTGAAGATAGCTTTGTTTATGTGGTTACTGACAGCTATGGCGATCAAAATACAGCAACTGTTGCGATTACCGTAAATAACCTGTTGCCAGTTGTTAGCGATGATGCCCAGATCATTGAACAAAATCAGCAGATTACTATCGATGTTTTAGCAAACGATAGCGACGTTGTTGGTGATGATTTAACCTTAACGTCAGTGTCGGCCAGTAGCTTGGCTACTGTGGCCATTGTTGATAACAAGCTGCTTTATACGCCAACGCTAGGCCAAGCAGGGGAAGAAGTATTAACTTATACTGTGACAGACCAAAACAACGGCGAAGTGGAGTCGACAGTTGCGATAACGATCAACAATGTCTTGCCGGTCGCTAACGATGATATTGCGTATGTGGCGGCTGATGAAAGTATCGAAATTGACCCTCTAGCGAATGACATCGATGTTGAAGGCGATACCTTAACCATACTATCGCATTCATCTCCAGCGCACGGTAGTGTGACGTTATCGAATAATCGCTTGGTTTATCAGGCAGAAAGTGGTTATGTAGGTGATGATAGTTTTGGTTACACCTTCAATGATAGTCATGGCGCGGTATCTTCTGGCTTTATAACGGTTAAAGTCAGAAAAAATCATCCTGTATCAGGTCGCGTTATTGGTTATGTGCAAGAAGGTTTAGCGGTTAAGTTAACGGTAGGCACAGAGCAAGTTACCGTATATACCGACGCTGAGGGTAATTACACTGCCACAATACCCGTCGTTTCACCTGATACGGTTATCACAGCGTCAGTAAATATTAATGAGCAATATCAACTCAATGCCTATTTGGGCTCAGTAGGTGATGTTTATCAGCAAGTCGATCAAGCATTAGCGCCTAAGGTGCAAAACATTAGTGATGTCACCACCGCTGAATATGAGCTAATCTCATTGGTATTGGAAGGAGAGCAAGCCGCAACATCACAACAACTCATCAAAGCGCAATTTAAAGCAGATAGTTTTTATTTATTACAGATGACCATTGCTGCACAGCTGATAAATGCAGACAATGGCTTAAACTTGCCTGAAGGTTTTAGCTCGGTCAATGAGTTTATAAAATCGACTGTGACCATGAGACAGCAATTGGCAAGGTGGCGAGATACTCAAGGTGCTATATATCACCGAGCATTTAATGACTTATTTGATGGCGAGTTAACTGTTTACCCCGATCGCTTAAGTAATGGCGAGCACTATTTAGCAACACAGCCTTCTATTATGGGAAGTAGTTATCCTGCGGGTTATTTTTCTTCGTTAACACTAAATGGCAACAATGCTAATTATGTCAGTTATGAAGAAGTCAGGTTTGATGGTGTAGTAAATACGCATGATGACCGAATAGAACTTGAATTTACTACTAAGACTCATGACAGTGGCTACATCTCTATCTACTCACGCTGGGTATATTGTCAAGTTGGTGAAGTTTATCAAAAAGCTCGTGTAAGGCCTAACTTTGATAATATGGTATTGGCTAAACTCTTTAGTACCAAAGAATATGATGTATATATATATAAAGCTAACTTCGAAAGTGAAAGTGACGTTTGCTTCGACGATAAAGTTATGTATAACGTTTTACGCCACTATCATGGACAAGAGCATGACTTGGCAGATAAGGCTTTTTATATTGATAGTATGAGTAAGAAAATTGGCAACGATTTCTCTGATTGGCATGCTGCGAATTTTCACTTTGATGAAGATGGCACGTTTGAAGATTTACTTAATCAACGTAATGGAACCTGGCGTTATGAAAACAAGGTGTTATCTTTGTTTTACCCTAATAATACCTCACTGCATTACCAAAAATTGACATCATTGATGAGCAGAAATTATTACTCAATGGTACTAAAACGAGCTGAAACAACAATAGAGAGCAGTAGTAGTTTTTTGGTACCAGATAAACCGTTTACATGGCATCACTCCGCTGGTTATATGTATTCAGCATTAGATACAATGCCTGATTTAGAAGACTTATTTAATGTCGAGTATCGGACCCATTTTAAGAGTAATGGAGAGCTTGCCTTTCAAGAGCTGGTTGATGGTCAATGGCAAGATTCGGAGACTTTCGGAGCAAAGTGGGAAAAAACCGGTAATGTATATGTTTACAAAGCATATTATCTTAATAACCGATATGTCGAGTCCTGTGATATTACGTTAGAAGAATGCAAATTTAGAAAATATCTATCGTTGGAAGTAGTAGGACGTAATGGTAATAAGTATGACGTGCTACTTACTAGGTTTCGAGAAGATTACTCAAGTGGTGAACTATATCAAAGCTCAAATTATCTTACACAAAGAAGTTTCGTTCCTGAGTAGTAATAATTTGATAAAGCTCGTCAATGGCGAGCTTTGCTGTTAGATGTTAATGAACAAAGCTTTTTATTAGCTTTACTTTTTTGCTGTTATTGATTTGCATATTGTTGATACCATAATTCTTCACCGATCACCTTTGCTTTGTCATTCACTCTATCTAAAAAGGTAAGGCCATTGAGGTGATCAATTTCGTGTTGAAAAATTCTTGCGACAAAGCCCGAAAATTTTTTGGTTTGCCAATAACCTTGTCTATCTTGATAACGTACGGTAATGTTGTCATATCGTGGCACTAAGCCACGCTTTTTGGGGACACTTAAACAGCCTTCCCAATCTTCAACAATCTCCCCCGAATATTCAACAATTTCTGGGTTAATAATTGGTGTTGGCTTCATCATTGGTGCGTTAGGGTAGCGAACACTTGGTTTTGAGCACACAATAAATATTTGTTTATTCACGCCTATTTGTGGTGCAGCAATACCGACACCGTTGGCTTGTATTGCGGTGTCAATTAGGGTAGTAATTAAGTCTTGAACGTCATTAGATAAAACGTTATCGACAGGATTGGCTTTGCTGGCTAAGATTGGGTGCCCAACTGTTAATATTTCTGCGTCCAAACTATTTTACTCCTACACTCATACTCGTTCACTTATACTCTTTCACTTGCACTCTTTCACTATCCTCAACGCGTAATGCTTTAGGCTGATTTGATTTTCTTTGTACTCGAAAATAATACCAAGTCACGATAAACAGCAACGCGATAAAAGGTAGGCTCGAAATGACAATACCATGCCAGCTGGTTTTGAACAGTACCCAACCAGCTAATAATGATGCGGTTGCTTGAAAGCCAAAAATAATAAAATCATTCAATGCTTGCACTTTGTGACGCTCATGCGCTTGATAGCTTTGTGGTAGTAGTGAAGTCCCGGTTAGAAACAAAAAGTTCCAGCCAATGCCTAAAAGTAGCAAAGCCCACCAATAATGAATAACTTGTTCGCCAGAAAACGCGATAATGGCAACGATCGCATAGATAAGCGTTCCTAAGAGCAATAAATTTGCTAAGCCTATGCGCTTGACGAGTACGCCTGTAAATAATGAGGGAATAAACATCGCGGCAATGTGTGATTGAATAACCCACTTGGTATCTAATAGGCTATGACCGTGCATGTGATGCATACTGATCGGGGTTGCTGTCATGAGATAACTCATTAACCCGAACCCTATGGCAGCAGCGCTAATAGCGATCAAGAAAATCGGCTGTTTGGCGATGTCTTTTAGAGGTCGAGCGCTGTCAGAAGACTGCTGAACCATCGTTGGAGGATCTTGAAAAAGCAGCATTACCAACATAGCAATAACAACAAAACCGGCTAAGAACATAAATGAACCGGCATAACCATATGGTGATGCTAACCAGTCTTTTGCAACAACAGCAATCTCGGGTCCAAGGAAGGCTGCGAAAATTCCACTTAGCATTAAGATTGAAAGCACGGTGGGGATGTTTTCTTCATTTTCGGTACTGTCTATGGCTGCAAATCTAAGTTGTTGAATAAAGGCGGTACTTAATCCAAATAGGGTACAAGCGATAATAAACAGACTAAAGCTTGCCATTTTAGTGGCATAAATAGCAATGAGACAAGCGGTTAAGGTGATAGAGAATCCAAGTAATGCAGCTATTTTTCGTCCCAATCTTTTTGCCGTAAGGGCGGCGGGTACCGCTCCGCTGGCAACGCCTAAAATCATTAGACTTATCGGAAGTGTTGCTAAACTTTTATCGGTGATCATTTCAGAGGATAATATTCCACCAATAAAAACGATCACAGGGGAGCAGCTCATCACAAAAGATTGTGCAACGAAAAGCACCCAAATATTACGAGGTAAATCAAAGACTCGTTGTAAAACAATCGTGGAAATCAATAAAACTGCAAGGGTAATGAAAATATTTATCAACATACGCTAATCAACATATTAAGTGGAGCATTGTCTTTACTAAACGGTAGCTAGCGATAGTAGCACAGCTTTGTTTTTCTGACCTGCAGATTTTTCCAAGAGGCTATTAGCTAACCGATTACAATGATAAACTGTGTAAAAATGTTTTAGCGCAGTTAAAAGAATGAAATTTAGTCCGTTAGTTGAAGAGTTAATTCAGGCATTAAAATGTTTGCCAGGCGTCGGTAGTAAGACAGCGCAGCGAATGGCGTTCAATTTACTTGAGCGAAATCGTCGTGGTGGAGAAAAGCTAGCGAATGTCTTAGCAAAGGCGATGGAGCAAGTCGGCCATTGTCAACAGTGTCGTAATTTTACTGAAGATAGTCTATGCCAAATATGTGAACATCCTAAACGCAGTGCGAGTGAGCTGCTTTGTGTTGTAGAAAGTCCCGCAGATGTTTTTGCCGTTGAACAAACCAGCGAGTTTCACGGTCGTTACTTTATTTTAATGGGCCACCTTTCACCACTTGATGGTATTGGCCCTGATGATCTTGGACTTGATTTACTGGCTGAGCAATTAGCGTTAGGGCAGTTTAGTGAAATTATTTTAGCGACGAACCCAACAGTAGAGGGAGAAGCCACTGCACATTATATTGCCGAACTTGCCAGTAAGTATCAGGTCGCCATTTCTCGAATCGCGCACGGTGTGCCAATCGGTGGTGAGTTGGAATATGTCGATGGCAACACGTTATCCCATGCTTTTTCCGGGCGAAAAAGTTATTCAAGCTAAAATAAAATTTTTTACAGCGCTTGAATTATTCTCTTATATCCCCACTTTTAACTTATCGAAAGTTTTAAATAATCGACAACCTTAAGGTTGTCGTTATTTCTTCCCTTAAGTTTGTATAGTAGGAGATGTTTCAGATGGCTGAGACAGGTCAAAAAGAAAACCATTCGTTTAGCACTGATGCGGCTAAAGTTCTTCAATTAATGATCCATTCTTTGTATTCAAACAAAGAGATATTTCTGCGTGAATTAGTGTCAAATGCCGCTGATGCAGCAGATAAATTGCGCTTTAAGGCATTGTCCAATGCTGAGCTATATGAAGGCGATGGTGATTTAAGGGTCCGTGTTAGCGCGGATAAAGACAATAATACGGTTACCATTTCTGACAATGGTATTGGTATGACCCATGATGAGATCATCGAACACCTCGGTACTATCGCTAAATCAGGTACTGCTGAGTTCTTTTCTAAACTCTCAGGTGATCAAGCGGCAGACTCTCAACTTATTGGTCAATTTGGTGTTGGTTTTTATTCAGCGTTTATTGTTGCTGACAAAGTAACTGTCCGTTCACGAGCTGCTGGGGTAAGTGCATCTGAAGGGGTCGAATGGGTAAGTGCAGGTGAAGGTGAATTTACCACGGCTAAAATAGAAAAGAGTAATCGTGGTACAGATATTATTTTGCATCTCAAAGAGGATGAAAAAGAGTTTCTTGATGATTGGCGCTTAAAATCAATTGTGACCAAATACTCAGATCACATTTCAGTCTCAGTTGAAATGCTAACGCCAGAAGTGCCAGCCGTCGAAGCGCAAGAAGAGAAGAAAGATGACGAAGGCAATGTTATTCAGCCAGCGGTTGAAGCCAGAGAGGCTATTCCTGCAAAATGGGAAGCGGTGAACAAAGCGACAGCATTATGGACAAGAGAAAAAGCTGACATTACTGAAGACGAGTACAAAGAGTTTTATAAGCATGTTTCTCACGATTTTGCAGACCCTATGCTTTGGGAGCATAACCGTGTAGAAGGGAAAACTGAGTACACATCTTTGCTTTATATTCCTTCAAAAGCGCCTTTTGATTTATACAACCGTGAAAAACAGCATGGTCTTAAACTTTATGTTCAACGTGTCTTTATTATGGATGACGCTGAGCAGTTTATGCCGACTTACTTGCGTTTTGTTAAAGGTCTACTTGATTCAAATGATTTACCGTTAAACGTTTCTCGTGAAATTTTACAAGACAATAAAATCACCCAAGCTATTCGTAAAGGTTGCACTAAACGTGTATTGAAAATGCTTGAGCGTATGGGTAAAAACGATGCTGAAAAGTACCAGCTATTCTGGAATGAATTTGGTCAAGTACTTAAAGAGGGGCCAGCTGAGGATTTTGCTAATAAAGAGCAAATTGCTAAGTTACTTCGCTTTGCGTCAACCAATGAAGACAGTGCAGTGCAAAACGTTTCGTTATCTCAATATGTTGAGCGAATGAAAGAAGGCCAAGACAAAATTTATTATGTCGTTGCTGATAGTTTTGAAGCCGCGAAAAACAGCCCTCATTTAGAAGTTTTCCGTAAGAAGGGCATCGAAGTATTATTGATGTCTGATCGTATTGATGAGTGGTTAATGAGTCACTTGACCGAGTTTGATGGCAAGCAATTGCAATCAGTTACTCGTGGCGGTCTTGATTTAAGTAAGCTTGATGATGAAGAAACCAAAGAAGCACAAGAAAAACTTGAACAAGAATTTGACTCAGTACTTGGACGCATTAAAACCGTATTAGCTGATAAAGTTAAAGACGTTAAGCTCTCTCAACGCTTAACAGATTCGCCAGCGTGTATCGTGACAGATGACCAAGATATGAGTAGCCAAATGGTCAAGCTTATGCAGTCTGTTGGTCAAGAGGTACCAGAGTCTAAACCAATCTTTGAAATCAATGCTGAGCATGAGTTGGTTAAACATATCGCCGATGAACCAGATGATGAGCAGTTTGGCCAATGGACAGAGGTGTTATTTGAGCAAGCGATGCTCGCTGAGCGCGGTAGTTTGAAAGATCCAGCCAGTTTCGTTTCAAGATTGAACAAACTGATGTTAAGTTTAACCAAATAACGACTTGTTATTGAGTTGTTAATATTCAAACACTCGTTTGGTTATACTTTAGTATAAAAAAGGGGCTTTTTTGCCCCTTTTTTGCTATTTGGCGGGCTTTGCTACTTGTTTGCATACACTTGAAAATGTATAGTGTCACCTTTTATAAAATACCAACAGATTAATAGTATAGGGCTAGACTATATGCGCATTATTTTATTAGGGGCTCCGGGCGCTGGTAAAGGTACTCAAGCACAATTTTTAATGGCTAAATATGGCATTCCACAAATTTCTACAGGGGATATGCTCCGTGCTGCAATTAAAGCAGGCACAGAACTTGGTAAACAAGCTAAAGCTGTTATGGATGCCGGCCAACTCGTATCTGATGAATTGATCATTAGTCTAGTGAAAGAGCGAATTGCTCAAGATGATTGCCAATCTGGCTTTTTACTTGATGGTTTTCCAAGAACCATTCCTCAAGCAGACGCTATGAAAGAAAATGGTGTTGTTGTCGATAGTGTTATCGAGTTTGATGTGCCAGATGAAGTCATTGTTGAGCGTATGGCAGGACGTCGCGTTCATGCCGGTTCTGGACGTGTTTATCATGTGACTTATAATCCACCTAAAGTTGAAGGTAAAGATGACGAAACGGGGGAAGACCTGTCTATTCGTCCCGATGATGAAGAAGCAACAGTGCGTAAGCGTTTAGGTGTTTATCACGAGCAAACTAAGCCATTAGTTGATTACTATAAAAAAGAGTCTGCTGCAGGTAACTGTCAGTACCTCACTATTGATGGTACTCAACCGGTTGAGCACGTAAGTCAATTACTGGCTGAAAAACTAGGTTAGTAGACACTTGTTGGCCACTAAAAGCTCGCTTTAAGCGGGCTTTTTTGTTTTTTATCTGCACTAAATGGTAAGGTAGCAAACAAGTTGAGCATCTGCTGATTTTAACGGGTGTCTTCAATTACATATTCTATAGCAATGCTAATTTAGGTTTACTTTTTCCATTGCGATATGCGGAATACCATCTTCCAAATACATCTGAGAAATGGTGTTAAAACCATGGTGTTGATAAAACTTTTCTAAATGCTGTTGTGCAGATATCTTGATATTTTCATCTGGGAAGTATTGTTGGCAGACATCTAGAGCTTTATTCATAAGACGATGACCTAATCCTGAGCCTCTGGCCTGTGACGCAGTAATAACCCGTCCAATAGCAATATGTTCAGGGTAAGATACCTTTTTGGCAAGTACTCTTAAATAAGCTGTCATGATATTGTTTTGATAACAGAAAAGATGGAGTGTTTCTGGGTGTCGATCGAGATCATCCAAATCAGCATAGTAACAACATTGCTCGACAACAAAAACGTCAATTCGCAACTTTAGCAAATCATACAATTCGTTTGTGGTCAGTTGTGAAAATGGTTTAACGTGCCAATTTATTGCAGTCGACAAAACAATGCCCCAAGTTTAAATTCTTATGCCATTTTTCCATGGGGCTTTAAAAATGTGAAGCGTTTTATTGGCTGAAGAGAATTAAGAATGTTGATTTAATAAATTAACAAAGCCACGATATTGTTTTTGGTTTAAATAAGCCAAAATTTCTTGTTTATACCCATCGGGACATAAAGAAGGAAACTCTTTGGCAAAAATGGCTTTTACATCGGCTTTTTTGAGAAACAATATATAACCTAACGGTAAAAAGTCCGAGTTAAAATCCTCTTGATAGACAGTTGCTCTTACTTCTGATGGAGTGTAGAAGTCTTTGATACCATAACGCTTTTCAAGAAGTGGTAATAATTTACTACCGTATTTTTTGATTGACCAATACTTAAACATAGCTTTCCTTAGCTTGATTAGAGCAATAATAGTGGATAGGGCGCGCATTCTAGCGCTTAATCACTGAGGACACAAATACTATTTTGATATAAGTTGACTGGATAGTTATATTTTCTGGATTTGCGCAACGTACAAAGGCCAACAGACCTTAATGCGTACTATTAAGGACATTAATTTTAGTGCGATCAACAAAAAAGCCAGCTTCAGTGTATGCTTTGGTGATTGTATTTTTTGCTCGTAATTTTTTTATGCCAATTTCTAGCGCTGTGATAGCTTCCTCTGCGAGTGGGTGATGACGGCTAATAACGATATGTCGACTGTCATCAAATTCGATCGCGACATTTTTAACCGGCACTAAAGTAATTTTTTCCATGCTAAACGTGTGGTCGTTGTCATTACTACCGTGAAAAGGCATAAAGATAATATCAACCCAACCAAGGTCAACCATTCGAGCCATACTTAACCATTCATCTTCTCTAACAACCTTTTTTAACGGTAAGTTGTTTATTGTTTGCCAATCCGTTCGCCATTTCGGTGTGGAAACAGCGCTAAAAGCTGTTAAGTCATTTAAGTGATTAATAGAGAGCACAGCTTGATTTTTGGGGCTTGTGTAAATCGCAGCAACATATTCACCTTTACGTATGATCGCCGGAGATATGTAAATATGATCTTTAATAGCTTTGGCGTCACTTAACCAATAGGTATCAAAACTGAGTAAAAGTTTGCCTTGTTCAAGCATTCTCGTATTGCGAAAATTCATCTTGCCAACGATGTAGTTAAATTGATGTTTAAAACCACCTAAATGCAGCGCTTGCTGAGTGATAATCATATCAACGACATCGCGTCGTACCGTTTTACCGACAAAAGAATTTACTTCGTTAACATTTTTATCACCGATAAAGGTTTTATAGTCATCAAAAACGTCATCTCTGATATAAATATCAACTTTTTCACTCGCATAAAGCTGACTGGCAACGCTAGCAAAAACTATGATTAGCTTTAGTAAGTTACTTAAGTACATCGCAATGTTAAATTTTTCGATTAATATGAATGGCATCAATTCAACTTATTAGTGTTAGCTTTTACTTATGGTCTCCTTTGCATAAGGGTAGCAGTGAGTTAGTGTTTGTAAATAACAACGAATGAATTATCTATCATTAATAAATAATATAATGCCAAAAGTTTCGGCTTAGATTAGTCTGTATTGGATAAGGCGTGTTTAAAATAGTGATAAAAATGAAAAGTTAGGAATTATAAGTAATGAAGCACATCGTTTTTGTTCTCTTGTGTTGGATCTCATTAGCTAGCTTTGCTGAAAATATTCCAGTTAAAGTAGCAGTAAATATTGGTCCTCCATGGGCATATTATGATGGTCAGAAGGTAACTGGGATTGATGTTGAAGTAATTAAGCAAGCCTTGTCACCTTATGGTTATCAGCTAGAGTTTTATTTGCTTGGCTATGAGCGTTTAATTAAAGAGTTCAACCAAGGGAAATTTGATTTTGCCAGTCCAGCAGCTTTTGAAGCACCCAATGGCTTTTTTACCGATAAATATTTACCTTTTGAAGATGTGGTTATTTCTGCTAAAGATAGCAACTTGTCGGTGCTACAACTCGATGACCTTAAAGGAAAAATCATTGTTGCCTATCAAGGGGCGACAATGGTGTTAGGCCAACAATACGAATCAGTGATCAAGCAGGCTAATTATCAAGAAAAAGCGATGAGGGAAATACAGCTTAAACTGCTCGCGAATCAAAAAGTTGATCTTGTCGTTGGAGAGCGGCGCTTACTCGAATATATTGTAAATAAAAATCACCCTGAATTTGCCATTAGCATTCACAGACTCTTTCCCATCGTTAGTTATGGAGGTGTTGCTAAAACGCAACAGCTACAGCAAGAATTTAATCAGGGGCTGAAACGATTGAAAACGTCTGGTGAATACCAGGCCATTTTAGAAAAGTGGCAATAGTTCGATGTGTTGTGACTAATTCTAAAGTGCGCATATTAGCATTTTTAACAAAAACGCTAATATGCGCAAGTCACTATTTTTGATGACGTTTTATTAATACTTCCATTACTTCACGCAGCTCTATATCTTTATCTTGTAACAGTACTAGCGTGTGGTAAAACAAATCAGCACATTCACCAAGCAATGCTTCTTTAGTTTCCGCTACTGCCGCTAACGCAACTTCAACCCCTTCTTCACCAACTTTTTGCGCAATTTTTGTCGTTCCACGAGACAAGAGATGGGCAGTATAGCTTTGTTCAGGTGTTTGATGTTTGCGACTGGCAATCACCTGCTCAAGCTGACTTAGAAAGTTTTGTTCAGTCATTGGTTGTTCAGGAAAACACGATTCTGTCCCTAAGTGACAACTTGGGCCTATTGGTTGACATAGCACAAGCAAACTATCTTGGTCACAATCGGTGAGCACTTGTTGTACTTGAAGAAAGTTGCCAGAGGTTTCACCTTTCACCCAAAGTGCTTGTTTAGAGCGACTGAAAAATGTTGCCTTTCCTGTTTCAAGTGTTTGCTGTAATGAGGCTTTATTCATGTAACCTTGCATTAGCACAGCACCTGTGGCGTGATGCTGAATAATCGCAGGAATTAAGTCATTCATTTTTTGCCAAGCAAGTGAATTAATTGTTTCATCAGTTACAAGCATAATCTTATTTCTACCTTTTCTTGAGCGAGGACGTTCTTAAGTTCTGTCATATCAATAATGCCTTTATGGAAAACACTCGCAGCAAGTGCGCCATCGACATCAGCTTGTTTAAATACCTGGGTGAAGTGATCAATTTCACCGGCACCACCAGAGGCAATTAATGGTACTGTGCATACGGCGCGAGCTTTTGACAGTTGCTCAATGTCATAGCCATTTTTAACACCATCTTGATTCATGCAATTGAGCACGATTTCACCCGCACCACGTTGTTGTACTTCTTTGATCCAGTCAAAGGTCGTCCATCGTGTTTGTACTGTTCGAGTTTCATCGCCAGTAAACTGGTAAACTTGATACTCGCCTGATCCATTATTAGCCTCTTGATTAAAGAAGCTATCGATGCCGACCACAATACATTGCTGCCCAAATCGTTCGGCAAGCCTGCTGATCAGTGAAGGATCGCGCAGGGCAGGTGAGTTAATACTAATTTTATCTGCGCCCATTTTTAATATTTGTTGGGCGTCTTCTTCACTTTTTATGCCGCCAGCAACGCAAAATGGAATATCAATAACTTGTGCTATGCGACTTACCCAACTTTTATCGACAACGCGATCGTCAGAGCTTGCAGTAATGTCATAAAAAACTAATTCGTCAGCCCCTGCTTCGGCGTATTTTTGTGCAAGAGGGACAATGTCACCAATAATTTCATGGTTTCTAAACTGAACGCCTTTGACTACCTTACCGTCTCTAACATCTAAGCATGGAATTATGCGTTTGGCCAACATGCGATAGCCTCCTCTAGTGTGAACTTACCTTCTAATAAAGAACGTCCTAAAATCACACCGGCTACACCGGTTGGGATCAGTGCTTTAATATCGTCTAAACTGCCTATACCACCAGATGCCTGCCATTGGATATCTGGGTAGTGTTGACAAAGCTCTTTGTAGAGCTCGACATTGGTACCGGTTAACGTGCCATCTTTACTGATATCGGTACACAAAACATGTTTAATGCCAGCATCTTGATATTGAGCCAATAAATCTTCTAATACCACACCACTGTCTTCGATCCAGCCATGGGTTGGTAGTGTTTTCTTGCCGTCTTGATCAATCTTTATATCAAGGGCAAGTACAATTGCATCACTGCCATAGGTTGTTAACCACTGACTCACCAATTCAGGTTGCTTGATTGCTAAGCTACCGATAACGACCCGATCAGCACCTAAGGCTAGCAATTGCTTTAAGTCTGCTTCGCTGCGCACCCCACCACCAACTTGAATGGTCATTGTCGGGTGGTCCACGAGTGTTTTTAAGGTATCGAGTTGTCGCTTGCTGCTATCTTTTGCGCCATCAAGATCAACAAAGTGCATCACAGTAGCACCTGCTTTTGCGTATGCTTCTTGTCGGTCTTTAGGGGAGTATTGATAGTTGGTTTTTTGTTGATAATCACCCTGATACAAACGAACGACTTCGCCATTAATAAGGTCTATTGCTGGGATCATCATAGACTTACATCTCCAAAAAATTTTTAATGATTTTACTGCCAAGTTTACTCGAGCGCTCAGGGTGGAACTGACAACCGATAAAATTGTCTTTGGCAATTGCCGCAGAAAACTCACTGCCATAGTCACAAGCAGCGATAGTGTGATCACTCATGGGGGCGGCGAAGCTGTGAACAAAATAAAAATAATCGCCAGGATTAATGCCAGCCAATACGGGATGATCACTCACTTGGGTTAAGGTGTTCCATCCCATATGAGGAAGTCGTAAGTTGTTTGCGTTTAGCGGTTTAATATCCGTTGGGATCATGGCCAAACATTCTACTTCCTCGCCATTTGCTCCTTCGAGTGAACTGCGCGCCATTAGTTGCATCCCCAAGCAAAAGCCCAGAACGGGTTGTGTTAATGAGCGCAGCACCTCAACAAGTCCTTTGGCTTTGATATTTTCCATGGCATGAGCGGCGGTGCCAACACCAGGCAAAATAACTTTATCGGCACTTTTTATCGCTTGAATATCATCGGTAATGACAACATCAAATCCAAGGCGCTCAACTGCAAATTTAACCGATGATAAGTTTGCACAGCCGGTATCGACGATAATATTAGAATAAACTTGGCTCACTACAAGGCTCCTTTTGAGCTCGGTAAGATGTCACCTTTAACAGCGATTGCTTGACGTAAAGCACGTCCAAACACTTTAAACAAGCTTTCTACTTGATGATGACAATTACCCTCTGAAGTAGAAAGGTGTAAAGTTATTGCCATTGAGTCTGCTAATGATCTAAAGAAGTGAGACACCATCTGAGTAGACATCTGACCGACTCTAGTATCAGTAAAGTTTGCGTCAAACTCGAGCCACGGGCGCCCTGATAAATCAATAGCACATTCGGCTCGACACTCATCCATCGGTAAAACAAAGCCAAAACGACCAATACCTCGTTTATCGCCAAGTGCTTGCTTGAGTGCCTGCCCAAGTGCTAAAGCAGTATCTTCAACACTGTGGTGCTCATCGATATGATAATCACCGTCAACACTTACCGCCAAACTAAAGCCTCCGTGAGTGGCGATTTGCTCTAACATATGGTCAAAGAACCCGAGGCCGGTGGCAATGCTGATCGGAGCGGTACTGTCTAAATCAACGCTGACGTTTATGTCCGTTTCTTTAGTGGTTCTTTTGACTGTCGCTGTTCTCGGGTTATCAAGTAGTTGTTTGCCTATCGCTGACCAATTATTCTCAACACGGTCATAACGAATACCTTGTATGCCCATATTAGCGGCAAGTTGTAGGTCGGTTTCTCTATCGCCAATCACATATGAGTTAGCAAAGTTTACCTTACCTTGTTGCAAATAATCACTGACCATGCCCAGTTTAGGCTTACGACAACTACAGTTGTCTTGTTCGAAATGAGGGCAAAGTAAGACCTCATCAAATACAACGCCTTGAGAGCTAAACAACGCCATCATTTTATTATGCGGTAAGTCAAAGTCTTCTTGTGGGTAGCTATCAGTACCTAATCCATCTTGGTTGGATACCATGACCAGTCGATAACCTTTACTTTGAAGCGCCAGTAAATTTGGGATCACTAGCGGTTCAAAAACTAATTTTTCTAAACTATCGACTTGCTTGTCAGAAATAGGCTCTTCGATCAATGTGCCATCGCGGTCGATGAACAGAATATTTTGTGAGTTCGATTGGATTGCCATACTAATTCTCTTTTATTGATAATTCTGATTGACTACCACAGTCTTTAGCTATGGTTTGTTTGAATAACTCAAGCTCGCTTTCACTGCCTATGCTGACGCGAAGACAGTTATCGAGTTGCAATTGTTTGGACTGGTCACGAATTAAAATGCCTTGGTCTTTAAGTAAATTAAAGATTCTGTCTTTATCGCTGCATGCAAACAAAATAAAGTTGGCATCACTTGGATACACTTTTTGGCACCAAGATTGTTCAGCTAACCAGTTTGACAGGCAAGTACGCAACCTTGAAGTTTCTCTAACACGTGCTCTCATCTGTTCTATTTCTGCAATTGATAGCGCGTCACTAGCGATATCAGCTACGGGCGCAGAAATAGGGTAAGGTGCAATCACTTTACTGATCATTTCGATAATATCTTCGTTTGCTATGGTAAAGCCACAGCGAAGACCCGCGAGTGCAAATGCTTTTGATAAGGTTCTAAGCACAACTAAGTTTGGATATCGAGATAACCAACTAACTGCTGAGTTTTCAGGTGCAAACTCAATGTAAGCTTCGTCAACGACCACAATAGCGCTATTGGCAAACAAATTAAGTGCAGCTTCTATTTGCTCTTTAGGTAGTAAGTTACCTGTCGGATTGCCAGGTGAACATAGAAAGACCACCTTGACCTTACCCACTTGTGCTTCTAATCCGGTTAAATCCAATTGTTGATTAATTAAAGGAACTTTAACGACACTCGCACCTTGATTTTCAGCACTGATGGCATACATGCCATAGGTAGGAGGGCAAATCAAAATACTATCTTGATACGATTGACAAAACGTTCTTATGACAAGCTCTATCCCCTCATCCGCACCACGTGTGGCCAAAAGTTGATTTTTTTGTACACCACTGTATCGGCAATAGGCATTGATCAAGTTCTCCGGTTGAAAATCAGGATAACGGTTTATACGCTCTCCGTTAACTTGATAAGCTCCCGTACCTGGTGCTTCATTGGCATTTAGCCAGACCTTATTGTTAAAGTCTTCGCCACCCGCATACAAACGACGTGCAGATTGATACGGCACCATATCGATTAACTCGGGTCGAGCGAGTTTGTTTGCAACTGTCATTAGTATGTCTCCTGTGAATTCATGTCTTCAAGTCGTATGGTCACTGCGCGTTTATGACCGTCTAATCCTTCTGCATCGGTTAATTCGGTGATACAAGGGGCGATGTTCGCCAGCCCTTGTTTGGTGATTTCTTGCACCGTATAACGTCTTGAAAAATCTGCTAACGATAGACTGCTGATTACTTTGGAGTATCCATAAGTTGGCAAAACGTGGTTAGTACCACTGGCGTAATCTCCTGCAGACTCAGGGGTATAAGCACCAACGAAAATTGAACCTGCATTGCGTAATAAGCTTAACAGTTGCTGAGGGTTTTCCGTTTGGATAATTAAGTGCTCAGGGCCATAACTATTAGATACCTGTGCAGCTTGTTGTAAATCTTGGCATAAAATTAACCGGCTTTGTTTCAGCGCAGTAAGGGCAATATCTTTTCTCGATAACTGCTGTACTTGTTCTGCCAAAGCTTTGTTTACTTGCTCTAGAAGTGACTGACTATCAGAGAGTAAGATCACTTGACTGTCTGGGCCGTGCTCTGCTTGTGAGAGCAAATCTGCAGCAATAAAGGCCGGATTTGCTTGTTGATCACCAATGATCAACACTTCAGAAGGTCCTGCAGGCATATCAATGGCAAAGCCGGCAACTTGTTGAGCCAATTGCTTTTTTGCCTCAGTAACGTATTTATTGCCTGGCCCAAAGATTTTGTTGACTGGTTTGATGGTTTCGGTACCAAATGCCAACGCTGCGCAGGCTTGCGCGCCGCCAACCGTATAGATTTCATCAATGCCACACAGTGTTGCGGCAACGATGATCTCATTGGCAATATTGCCGTTTTTATCCGGAGGACAAACTAATACGGTTCGTTGACAACCCGCTAGCTGTGCAGGAACCCCTAACATTAAAACGGTAGAGGGTAGAGGAGCACTGCCGGCCGGAATATAAAGACCTACACTTTCAATCGCTTCAGTTTTTAATGTACAGGTAACACCGGGAGATGTTTCTACGGTAATATCTTGTGCTACTTGCGCTTGGTGAAAGCGTTTAATTTGGCCATAGGCGGTTTCAATCGCATCGAGTCTTGTTTGACTTAACGATTGTTTAGCTTTTGCTACTTTGTCTTCAGCTAATGCTAACGAGTTTAAGGAAACACCATCAAATTTCTCTGTTAACTCGAGCAAGCCTTGATCACCTTGCTTTCGTACGGTGCTAATAATATTCGTGACTTGTTGTGACAATAAGGCACTTTCAGCGATGGCTGGGCGCGCTAAAACGCGTCGTTGTGCTTGGTTATCGAGCGACTGCCAGTTAATAATCTCTTGAATCATTGTTTGTTACCGTATTAACCCATCATTTTTTCAATTGGCATAACTAATATCGAGTTACAGCCAAGCGCATTCAGTTGTTCCATGGTTTCCCAGAAAAAGGTTTCTGTGGCGACAACGTGCACAGCAACTAAGTCATCTCGACCTGCAAGGGGCAATATTGTCGGTGTTTCTTTACCTGGCATTAATGCGCTGACTTGGTCAATTTTATCTTTAGGAGCGTGCAACATGATGTACTTACTTTCTTTTGCTTTCATCACACCTTGAATGCGCGGAAGCAATGTATCTAGGATGGTTTGTTTTGCTGGCGATAGCGGTGTTGCCGTTTGAATGAGAGACGCTTTTGAGCGAAAGATTTCTTCAACTTCAACTAACCCATTAGCTTCAAGAGTGGCACCGGTAGACACCAAATCACAAATTCCATCGGCTAGGCCAACTCTTGGTGCGACCTCTACTGACCCTTTTAATAAACAAAAGTCGACATTAATACCGTTTTCTCTAGCAAAACGATTGAGTAGCTGCGGATAAGTTGTTGCTATTCTTAGACCGTTTAAGCTTTTAATACCTTGGTAATTAAACCCTTCAGGCATGGCAATTGATAATCGACAACCACCAAAGTTTAGACCTGTGGTGCGAATGTAACCTGATTTTGCCCCCATAATTTCGCGTTCAAGAGCCGTTTCTTCAAGGGTATTATCACCTACGATCCCTAAATCACAGACCCCATCCATGACAAGACCAGGGATATCAGAACTGCGAACACGCATGATATCGATTGGCATATTAGTAACGTGGGCGAGTAACCGACGGTCGCTGACGTTGAGTTTTAGTCCACAGCGCTTTAAAAGCGCTTGGGTATCATCACTTAATCTTCCTGACTTTTGCATCGCTATGCGAAGGCGTGTTTCTGTAGTCATATTACAAGTTCCTATTTTTTTAATTCTATCGTATTTTTCTATCACATCGGTCACGTATCAAAACGAAAAAACCCCGAAAAAGTTGGACTCTTTCGGGGTTTTAGAAAATTGTTTAACTCTACTTACCGCTGAAAGGTCCATAGCCCCTCAGCGAACAAACCTGAGCGGCTAATCCGTATGATGGTGATGATGATGGATAGTGCTGAGGTTAAATGTCATAAGTTTCTCTTAAATGTATGTAACGTTACTAAAATAAATAAACTATCTAATCACGACGTTGTGATTGATTTTTAATCTTTGTATACAATACTGATTATTTTTATCGTAAGCAACCCCAAAATGTGAACATTTTATGAATAAATCATCTAACACTATAATAAATATTATATCTGTGCCGATACATTCATTAGAGAACGTAAAAGCGTAAGCTATCTTTTAACTGTGTTGCTTAAATAGGGAGTAATGGTGGATATATTCACAACAGCGTTAACTAAAGTCGTGACTGCGAAGCTTGAACCGAAAGGTTTAAGGGTTAAGGCGTTGGCAAAAGAGCCAAGAATAAAGCCATTGTCGGAAGATGTTAATCATTTAGAAGAACATGATCGCTATTATTTTCTGAAAGATAACACCGATCAACACACTAAGCAGCAACAGCAAAAACAAAAGCAACACCAAGAAGGTGACAAAGATATAACTTCTTCAGAAAATGTTATTGAACCGTCTGAAGATGTGATCATTCATAAAGATGAAATACTTCATCCAAAAGATAAATCTGAAGAAAATGACGATGATGACATAAAGCATTTCGACATATTTGTATAAAATGTAGTAACTCACATTTGATCATAGACTTTTGCTAAATAGGTGGAACTCCTTTTGACAGGTAGATATGAGCGAATAACGGACGGTCGCTCTTTTCAGTGTTAACTGGTGAAAACATACAAGGCCATATTAAATCGTTACAGGGCATTACTATCAAACTGAGTAGTTATAAGCTACCTAAATCATTGGAAATTTGATTTTTTTTTAACCTTTACTACTTTTATTATTTAATATAAATAATACAAAATGGATGCCCACTATGGACAAATTAGTTCGCACAATACTAACCGTGTGTTTCGTTCTGAATATATCTGCATGCGGTGGTGGAGATGAAAGTGACGATAATGGACCAATCACCCCTGTAAATATCCCGCCAAATATCGCTTCAATAAGTAGTGTTGAAGTCGCGTCAGAGCAAAGTGTAACCATCGTACCTCAAGTTGATGATAGCGACGGGACTATTGATAATTTTGAGTGGCAGCAGACAAGTGGCCAAGGGGTTAGTTTTGATAGTTCCCAAAGTGAATTAACCTTCAACACGCCAGATGTATCTGTTAAATCAGAATTAGTTTTTAGTTTAACAGTTACAGACAATGACGGAGCCACTGCCAGTTCAGAGGTGAGTATAGTGGTTTACCCAACATCAATCGGAAAAATTATTGGCATGCCCGAAAGTGGTATCAAGTATCAGGGAGCTTTAACTGCTGGCGAAATAGATTCTACAGGGAACTTTATTTACACAGAGTTAGATCTGATTGGGTCAATACATTTTACATTAGGCGGGATTGAATTAGGGCTAGCGACTCCAAATACATTAATTACCGCTTTGGAATTAATGCCACATGTTACCTCAGCAGACAATTTTAGCGTAATAAACTTAAATACGTTCTTATTCTCATTAGATAACGACTGTCAAATTAGTAATGGTATTCAACTTAACGAATCAATAATTTCTATAGCAGAAGAGATCAGTTTTAACTTTCGTACTAATGAAAGTAATTTGATTAACGAAACTGAACTAAATGATTTGTTAAACCTTAACGAATGTGCCGACAGTTGGTTATCTTCATCTGAGGCTCAAATAAAGTTTGACCAACTTTTAACAACCACTCTTGAAGCTGAGTTTTCGTCATTGGTTGCTTTTACTCCGATAGGTGAGCCTGAACCATCCATTTTATATGATGGCTCAGGCTCTTTATTAACAGTGCTTGACGGAGATCCTAGCCAACAAGAGAAGTACCGTATTCTATATTCTGTTAACTTTGATGATAAAGAAGATGATGAAATTTTAGCCGTTTCTATTGGATTAGACGGTTTACCTCAAGGGCTATATACAGATGATGGTACGCGGGTTGTTTTTGATAATTTTACAACTACTACTGTAGACATGGTGATTTATAGTGAAGGTGAAGCTGAGCAAGTAAAACGTATTGAATTGCCAACTGCAGCTCAGCAGTTGTTATTGTCTATAGCTCCTGATAGTAGCGTTATAAGCGACAGTAGGGCAAATGATATTAGATATAAAGAAACCCATTTATCTAAAAATAAGCAACTTAGCTCTAGAAATAACAATTCAAATGATGAAGTAGTAAAGAAATTGGAGCAAGCAGTTACAAGCATAAAACTGGTGAAATCTGCGATTGACATCGACTTAGTGGCCCAATCGCATATTTTAGGTAAGACTGGTGGAATATTGTCCTATACGCAAAACGATCTAAAAACTAGCTTTATAGATACTGCGTACAAGATGTCTCTTAAAGCATCCGGCCTTAGTGAAGATCATCAGCAAGCAATTTTGCTAGCCTTAAGCGCTTCAAAATGCGCTACTGACGTTTATGTCTGGGATAAACTAAATGATTGTCTCGACGTTATGGTTGGTACAGCCAAAAACTTGGCTACTCTCAAGAATATTTATGATGAAATACAAGACGATAAAGACCGCATAGCTGAACTAAAACGTGTATTAGAAGAACAAAGAGCGAACTTTCAAGGATACCCCCCTGTAGTAAATATTCAGAAAGAGAAGATTGAAAATAAATATCCCAGAAAAGTTGATATTAATTTTATTGCTTGGGTAAAAGATGCTGATGAAGATATTACTACAGAGCAAATAGTGTGGTATTGGGATGGTGAAGAAATTGGACGAGGGGAACGAATTAGTTATCAACATGAGTATGACGGTAAATATACGATAGAAGTTGTAGTGACAGATTCAACAGGTAAAAGCAACAGTGATTCAATGTTGATTGAAGTTGGTAATTTAATACCTGAAGTAACCATAGATGAACCTACAAAAACATTATTTTTATGCAGTGAGCTTCCATTAACCTTTAGAGGCTCTGCAATAGATGCCGAAGATGGAGTCTTAGATAGCAGTATTTTCGATTGGTCAGTTAGTAATACTGGTGCAGTTATGGATATTGCTATTGATGAGTACATTCAAATTAATTTCCCTTGTCCTGGTAATGATGTGTACATGGGCAGACAAACTCACTATTTAACCTTGAAGGCAAAAGACTCCATTGGTCAAGAAGGCGATGATTTTAAAAACATTATTATTTCAAATAGTGATATAGAATTATCGTTACAATTGGGGGTAGAAACTGGTTCTTATCAAAAGGGTGAAAACGTTAATTTAGTAGCATTAGCTGAAGTCAATGGTGAACTGGCTGATGAACAGCTTATTAGCTGGCGTTCTAGCATTGATGGTCAGATTGGTACAGGGAGTTTGCTTGTTGTAGATTGGCTTAGCGAAGGAGAGCATATTATAACAGTAGCACTAACTATTGGAGATGTTGTTACAGAAAAATCAGTGACAATTACGATAACTCAGTTAGTACATGAACTCGATCTCGAATTAAAATCAGGTGCTGGTACTTATGTCCAAGGTAACACAGTGGAATTTGCCGTTACCGCTTTAATAGATGGCGCTACTGCTGATGATAGCTATATTAGCTGGCACTCAAGCTTAGATGGCGACATAGGCCAAGGTAGCTTATTGGCTATCGATAATTTAAGTCTAGGAATTCATAGTATTACTGTAACCCTTACCTATGACGGTAGCAGTAAGGAACTAAGTTTTGAAACTGTCATTGAGGAACAGCTTGCCGACGAAATTAGTTTTAATTTAATTGTCACTGAAACTCCGAGTTCAGGTAATGACGATAGATGTGATGATGAAGCTGAAACATATACTGAAGTATGGAATTTGTATCCGAATATGTGCATAAATGATTTATGCTTTTTTGAGATAATTGGTATCGACGGAAGTTATAGTGGCTATAATTATACGCCTAATACGGGGGCTATAGTTGTATCAGGCAATGAATGGTCGATGGAAGTAATAATAGATATAAATACTGGTATAGTGAATGGTTCATCGACTGATGTATTTCCTCAATCTGACGGTACAAACCTAGCTTGCCACGCTCAAGTTTACGCGGAACCTGAAAATTAGTTCTAATATAAATTATTGCGTCTTGTGAGCTATAAACATAGATGGTTCGTTTTAATATTGAAAATGAACCCTCAACTTTAGTTTTGAACAAAAGGTTTTAATTGATAAATATATTTAAAAAAGTCGTTGAAAGGGTTTTCAACGACTCAAGGGCATTGCGCTTAATAACCGTCCGCTATTGGCACTTATGCGACGGTCAGGTTTTATCTAGTTCTAATCATCGCATCTGACAGCTCAAGTTAAGGCTTATTCATATAAAAGTAATTCAACTTAAAGCACCGGTTAGTGATGCATAACTTTCCCCATCATCATCGTATTCAACAACGGTTTTATCGTATTGATGAGTTTTCTTTTCTGGCGCAGTCCTTATAATGGTGCCCTTAATATTTAACTCTATTCTTTAATGACACCAACCGAACTCGCATTTTCTCATCAAGGTATTCTCGCCCAAGTGCTCGATGGCTATGCGCCTAGACAGGCGCAAATAGATATGGCGGTGGAAGTTGAATTAGCGATTGAACGTCAATCGAGCTTGATTGTTGAAGCCGGAACGGGAACGGGCAAAACCTTCGCTTATTTGATCCCGTCTTTGCTGTCAGAAAAAAAAGTGATTGTCTCTACAGGAACGAAAAATCTTCAAGAGCAACTTTTCCATAAAGATATCCCCTTGATACGCAAAGCACTAGCATCTAATTTGCAGGTGGCTTTGCTTAAAGGTCGGGCTAATTACTTGTGTTTATACCGACTTGATCTATATGCAAGGGAAAGAGGACAGCTAGATGCTGGAATGTTAGCAGATTTTGTCAATATTCGCTCATGGGCGAGCCATACGGTCAGTGGAGATATCGGAGAGCTTGATAAAGTGGCTGAAGACTCGCCTATTTTCCCTTTTGTCACCAGTACTGTCGATAATTGTCTTGCCAAGGATTGTCCGAATATCGAAGACTGTTTTCTTATTAAAGCGCGAAAAAAGGCGATAGATGCTGACATTGTTGTTGTTAATCATCATTTGTTTTTTGCCGATATGGCGTTAAAAGATACTGGGTTTGGTGAATTAATCCCTCAAGCTGACGTGGTGATTTTTGATGAAGCGCATCAAATTCCAGATATTGCGAGTGAGTACTTTGGTGAAGCATTTTCTACTCGTCAAATTCTTGATTTATGCGCTGATGTACTCCAGCAATATCATACGGAATTAACTGATGTGAAACAGCTTGAAAAAGCTGCAGAGAAATTGCGTAAGGCAGCGATGGAATTTAGATTATTGTTTGCTCATGAGCCCGAACGCGGTAACTGGCGTACGAAAATGGAGAATCGACGTTTTTCACAAGCTTTCTCATCGTTGAAAGTCGATATCGATTTTCTCTATCAGGTACTAAAACTATGCGTTTCACGCAATGAAGCCATTGATAATTGTTTTGAACGAGCGGTGTCTCTGCTCTCACAATACGATGTTATGGCTAACGTCGATGTTAATGGGATTAGTTTTTGGTATGAAACAACCCGCCGGCACGTGGTTTTGCACATAACACCGTTAACCATTGCTGAAAAGTTTAGCCGTTATATCAATGATTCTAATGCTGGCTGGGTGTTTACTTCGGCAACATTAGCTGTGAATGAGGGCTTTCAACATTTTTCTCAGCAGTTAGGGTTAAGTAACGCGACGACATTGTTAGTGGAAAGTCCTTTTGATTATTTATCACAATCGCAACTTGTGGTACCACGCTATTTACCCGATGCCAATGACAAGAATAGAGCGAAGGCATTGGCAGAACTTGCCGTTCCTTTAATCAACGCCTCGCATGGTAACTGTTTTTTACTATTTACGAGTTATCGCATGTTGAACCAAGTCGCAGAGTACCTTGAAGCTGAAATTGAAAACCCTTTGCTTGTTCAAGGGCAAATGAGCAAAAGGTTAATTCTTGATGAGTTTATCAGTAATGAAGCTGCTGTACTCATGGCTACCGCCAGCTTTTGGGAAGGAGTCGACGTTCGAGGCGACAAACTGACTTGTGTTATTATTGATAAGTTGCCTTTTGCTTCACCAGACGATCCGATGCTGCAAGCGAGAAGTGAGGATGTTAGACGCCAAGGCGGTGATCCTTTCGCGGAAATTCAACTCCCTAAGGCTGTTATTGCATTAAAGCAAGGCGTAGGACGTTTAATTCGTGATACCTCAGATCAAGGAATTTTGGTAATATGCGATGATCGTTTGGTAAATAAACCCTACGGCGAAGTATTTTTAAAGAGTTTACCTGATATGCGACGAAGTCGAGATATCGCAAAAGCCAGTGAGTTCTTGCGTTCGTTGCATCAAGATTAGTCCAGCAATGGTTGTATAACCCTATTAGAGAGAAGAAATTGAATTATTTAGCAATTGATGCGTCAACTGAAGCTTGTTCTGTAGCGCTTAGTTTTCAAGAAAAATTATTCAATCAATTTGAATTATGCCCACAATCTCACTCAACTCGCATTTTGCCTATGGTTGATGAGGTACTCAATCAAGCCGGTATTAAATTAACTGATCTCGATGGTATCATTTATGGCCAAGGTCCAGGAAGTTTTACTGGTGTTCGAATCGGCATAGGTGTTGTGCAAGGGTTGGCATTTGCAGGCAATTTACCTGTTGTAGGGGTATCAACAATGCAAGCAATGGCGCAACAAGCTTACCAGCAATATGGGGTAGATGAAGTGATTGCAGCGATTGATGCGAGAATGTCTGAAGTTTATACCGGTTTTTACCGTCTAAACGAGCAGGGGATAATGCAAGCTCAGCAACCTGAAGCCGTTTTACCACCTAAAGAATTGGCTCAATATTTTCAATCACAAAATTTACCTAGCTATGGTGTTGGCACAGGCTGGGATGCGTACCCAAATGAACTTAACGCCTTGAGAGCCAATCAGCAAGAGGTAGAGATCTTATACCCAGATGCACAAACGATGCTCGATATTGGTATCGTTGGCTTTAAAGAAGGCAAAGCGTTGAGTGCAGAGCAGGCGCAGCCAGTTTATGTGCGTGATACGGTATCCTGGAAAAAACTCCCTGGGCGAGAGTAAAACAGTACTAACCAATAAAACTTTTGGTAAAAACTTTGTAGTTTAGTGATTTTTTGATAAGTTTACGTTATGGAAATAAATCGTTCTTCATCATTTACGCCACTCAGTACGAGTTTACAGCAGGTTAATAATCAAACCGATGCTGGGCGTCAGCGTGCTCAAACACAAGCGCAGCAACAAGAACAAAACTCGGTAAACAAACAACGCTTTGACGCTGATCAACAGTCGTTACAACAAGTTGCACAATACCAGCAACAAAATGCTAATCGAGCGTCTGAAGGCAACATTTATCGTGAGTATGATCAACCAAACCAACAGAACCTCTCAGCGGTTGCTCGTTATCAATCGGTTGATAATTTAGCTCAGCGAGAAGCCATTACTCAGACGTTCGGTGTCGATCTATACGCGTAGTTTATTTTGAATAGCCAACAAACTTCCTTTTTTAAGCACTACGCTCGTTTTTTCCTCCTGGTTATTGCAGCCATCGCAATTTTGCAGATACCGATTATATCCATTCCGTTTAAATGGTTGGAAAGCTATTTTCATGAAATAAGCCATGGCTTGGCTGCGATAGCCACTGGCGGTCAAATTATAAAAATTGAATTATTTACCAATGGCGCTGGTTTATGCACAACGCGTGGTGGTAGTCGATTTTTGATAAGCTTTTCCGGTTATGCTGGCGCAACATTGTGGGGATGTATGTTTTACTTTGTGGTATCGCGTCATCAACAGTTAGCAAAAGCTTTTCTCGTTTTATTGATTTTGCTTTTGCTTAGCTCGATAATTTTTTGGGTAAGAGATCTGCTAACGGCATTGATTATCAGCAGCTTAATAGCACTGGTTGTGCTTAAATTTCGATTTGTCCATGCCACCTATCTCACTATGTTATTGCAGCTGACCGCACTAACTGTGGTGCTCAATAGCTTGAAAAGTCCGTGGTATTTAATCGACGGTCGACATATTGGCGATGGCAGTGCGTTAGCAGAGTTAACCTTTATACCTGAAATAATATGGGTTTGTATTTGGTGTCTGTTAGCGTTTTTTGGCATAGTAGGCTTGAGTAAGTTAAATCATAAAGCGCAAAATTAGATTTTCACCTGTTTATTTCATTCATATGTCTTTTTAAAGGTTAATTTACATGATTAAAAAAATTTCGATTTGTTCAGCACTATTCATGCTGACAAGTGCCTGTACTAGCATACCTGAGCCGTTAAAAATGAGTAAGTCAACGCCGCTCACTACTTATGAAAATGTTAGGCAAGCGCCTGAGCAAGTAAATGGCCAAGCTGCTCGTTGGGGCGGTGTCATAGCTAATGTTTCTAATCAGGCAAAAAGTACGATTTTAGAAGTGGTTCATTTTCCACTAACACGATCGGCAAAGCCCAAACAACAAGATCAAACCTTGGGTCGGTTTAAGGTGTACTATCAAGGGTTGCTTGATCCGATGATCTATCAAAAAGGTCGCTCGATCACTGCTGTTGGCACACTATCACCCTTAGAAATGGGGAAGATTGGCGAACATGAATATCAATACCCCGTGCTGAAAGCTGATTACGTGCACTTGTGGAAAGACGTTAAGCAAGTGGATGTCAACATTTGGCACTCGGGATTTTGGCATCCAAATAGATATTGGGATCCTTATCGTCCATACTATCATCGACCTGTCATCATTCATAAAAAAGCAAAACCAAGAGGGGCAAGCTCGTCAGGTCAGAAAGTCAATAACAGCAAAAGTAAGGCAGTCCGCTAGGTGAATTTAACTGAAGAGGTGAGCTACCAGCTTGGAGATCAAACATTACGCGGTATTGCATGGGGCGACGAGCAAGCCCCCCTTTTGTTATGCTTACATGGGTGGCTAGACAACGCAGCGAGCTTTGTGCCTTTAGCCGACTATCTCACCGATTATCGAGTGATTGCCATTGATTGGCCAGGCCATGGCTTTTCTTCACATCGCAGTATTGATGCCCATTATCACTTTATCGATTATGTCTATGATTTGGTTAAGCTCTTTGAATTAAATGGCTGGCGAAATATCGATATTGTTGGTCACTCAATGGGGGGAATGATCGCAACGGCATTTGCTGCCGCCTTTCCAGAAAACATACGCTCACTCACATTACTTGACTCGATAGGCTTTATTAGTGGAAAAGAAGAGCAAACCACAAGGCAATTAAGAGAGGGGATGCTCAGCCGTTTATCAAGTGCGTCGAAAAGAAAGCGATTACACCCCTCTATTGCTTCAGCTGTAGAAGCTCGAATGGCGGTTTCTGATTTAACAAAAGAAAATGCAGCGCTTATTGTTAAGCGAGGTGTTATTAAAACAGATGATGGTTTTACGTGGAGCGCTGATCCGCGCTTGAGAATGACATCGCCATATCGATTAACCTTAGCACAAGCCAAGCAGTTTATTGCTGATCTAAAAATGCCAGTTCAGTTAATTTATGGTGATAAGGGATTAGAAATGGTGACCACAGGTATCAATGAATTTGGCCCGTTATTTAAAAATATCGTTTTAAAAAAACTATCAGGTGGCCATCATATTCATATGGAACAACCTGAACAAACAGCGACAGAAATTTCGACTTTCATTCGTACAAATCCGTGTAATAATTAAACAGGATGTTAAAATTATCTGAAAAGTAATAGACATTAGACCAGTATTAAAGTAAAAATCCCAATTCAAACGTCTGTTTTAATTGTCGCGTTAATGCATCGCTGTCGATGTAATTGAAGAATGAAAACAAAAAAGAGCGCGATAACAGTTGAGTCTAGAGGAGAATAATAAAGTGCAAAAAATTTGGCTGGAAAAAAGTTATCCACCAGGGGTCCCGTTTGAAATTGATCCTGATAAGTATTCCTCTATCGTGGAAATGTTTAATAAGTACGTTGGGATTTATGCTGATCGTCCAGCCTTTATTAACATGGGTGCTGAAATAACGTATTCAGAACTAGAACAACAAGCTAAAGCGTTTGCGGCTTATTTACAGCAAGAATTTGGTTTAGTTAAAGGCGACAAATTTGCCATAATGGTACCGAATTGCTTGCAATACCCTATCGCGTTATTTGGGGCTTTGCTAGCAGGTTTAACCGTAGTAAATGTCAACCCTCTCTATACTGCACGAGAATTAGAGCATCAGTTAAAAGACTCAGGTGCGAAAGCGATGTTGATCATTGAAAACTTCGCGCATACCTTACAAGAAGTTATCGACAAAACGCCAGTTGAGCATGTTGTTTTAACCTCTCTAGGTGATAGATTAGGCTTCCCTAAAGCACAACTTGTTAACTTTGTCGTTAAGCATATTAAAAAAATGGTGCCAAAGTTTTCGTTAAAAACTACCACGCGCTTTAACGATGTTTTATCCAAAGGCAAAACCTTACCTTATACGCCAGTGTTACTAAAAGGTGATGATTTAGCATTTTTGCAGTATACCGGTGGTACGACTGGGGTTTCAAAAGGGGCAATGCTCACTCACCGCAATATGGTGGCTAATTTACAGCAAGCAAAAGCTGCAATTAAACCCCAATTAGAGGAAGGTAAGGAGCTTGTTGTAACCGCGTTACCGCTCTATCATATCTTCGCGCTAACGGCCAACTGCTTGACCTTTATTACCTTAGGTGGTTCTAATCTTTTAATAACCAATCCAAGAGATATGCCGGGTTTTGTAAAAGAGCTATCAAAATATAAATTTACCGCAATTACTGGCGTTAACACGTTATTTAACGGCTTGCTTAATACTCCAGGCTTTTCGGAACTCGATTTTTCATCATTAAAAGTGTCTCTTGGTGGTGGAATGGCGGTTCAACGCCCTGTTGCAGAGCGATGGGAGCAAGTGACTAAAACTCGTTTACTTGAGGGCTACGGTTTAACTGAGTGTGCTCCATTAGTAACACTTTGCCCTTACAATCAGCAGCATTACAGTGGCAGTATCGGCTTACCTGCGTCATCAACTGATATTCGTATTGTTGATGAAAATGGCCAAGACGTGGCTCAAGGAGAGGCAGGTGAAATGTGGGTAAAAGGTCCTCAAGTTATGGCAGGTTATTATAACCGTGAAGAAGCAACCAATGAGATTTTAAAGGACGGTTGGTTAGCGACAGGGGATATCGCGACGATGGATGAGAATGGCTTTTTTAAGATAGTTGATCGTAAAAAAGATATGATCATTGTTTCTGGATTTAACGTTTTCCCAAATGAAATTGAAGAAGTAGCGGTCAGTCATCCAAGTATTATTGAGGCCGCAGCGATAGGCGTACCAAGTGATGCAACTGGCGAAGTAGTAAAGTTGTTTGTTGTTGCGAAAGAGCCTAAGCCAAGCAAAGAAGAAATTATCGCGCACTGTCGTCAGGGGCTTACTAACTATAAAGTACCCAAGGATATAGAGTTTAGAGACGAGTTACCTAAGACCAATGTAGGTAAAATATTACGTAGAGAATTAAGGTAACTGAAATTTACTGATGTTCATAAAGCAAAAAGCCGACGTTACGTCGGCTTTTTAGTTTTAAGAGAAGTAAACTACTGTGCGTTAATCACTTGCCCGTTAGTAGCGATACTATCATCACTCATCAAGTAAACATACAGTGGCATAATTTGCTCTGGCGTTGGCAGTGTCACTTGATTCTCACCAGGGTAGGCGGTTGCACGCATTTTGGTTGCTGTCGCTCCAGGATTGATCGCATTGGTTCTCAGTGTTGTGTTGTCATACTCATCAGCGATTACTTGCATCATCCCTTCTACAGCGAATTTGGACACACTGTAAGGACCCCAAAATGCTCTTCCTTTATTACCAACGCCAGAAGAGGTAAATACCAAAGAGCCATGAGGCGCCTTTTTCAAAGCCGGTATCAAAGCTTGTGCGAGTAAAAATTGCGACGTGGTATTTACTTGTAAAACATCTTGCCAAATTTGCTCATGAATTTGTGTAAAAGGAGTAAGCTCACCTAGCATTGATGCGTTGAGTAAAGCACCATCTAATTGACCAAATTGTTCAACAATCGTCGACACCATATCTAGGTAATTTTGTTTAGTTGCACCTTTCAAATCTAATGGCACAATCGCTGGTTCTGGCGAGCCTTGTGCGACTATTTCATCGTATACCGCTTCAAGTTTAGCGACGGTCTTACCCAATAAAATTACGCTAGCTCCTAGTTTAGCGTAAGTTAACGCAGCGGCTTTACCAATACCATCACCAGCACCAGTTACGAGGATTACTTTGTTGTCTAGGCAGTTGTCTATAATTGAATAGTCGTACATATTTTATTAAATAAGTTTTTTAAAGATGGCTAATTTTACTCTGCATAGCGCAGATAAACGAGTACAAATTCTTTAAAGTGGCCAAAAAATTAATTTCTTTAAAAAATAGGTGGCGAAATCACTTTTCTTGGGGTAAGTTTAACTGGTCTAACAAGTTTGATTAAACAGTACAAATAACGTCAAAAAGAATTAATCAGGCCGAAAAAGTGAAGAATATAAAGATGAAATGTCACATCAATGGGGAGATATGATGAAAAAGCTAGTGCTTAGTCTGGTAATTGCGAGTAGTTTAGGGCTAACTGCTTGTGATAGCGAGACTGTCAGTGATGTAAAAGAGCAAGCAGCAACGGCAGAGCCAACGGTAACGCCAATTGCTAGAGTGGTATTTGATCCGGCTGCAGATGAGCCGAGATTGTCTGTACCGAACGATTTATTATTTCAAGGGACACAAGATGGTACCTTAAGCATGCCTGTGGCTGAAGGTGCTGATGGCAGTGACCCTTATTTTGCCTTAAGTACGTTAGATGGCTGGTCAATCGCTCAACCATTTGTCCTCGATATCGACTTCCCTGAAGGCCGTGAGTTGGATGGCAACTCCGTTTTCAACCCCAATTCAGTGCGAGTATTTGAAGCTATTATGGGCGGGGATAGTTCAGATGCTAATTGTGCCAGCGTAACCCGTGGTTTTGCTTGTAAAGTTGTTGGTGAACTCACGTATACTGAAGACTTCGTTACGCAAAAGTCGGGTAACAGTATTGCTGTCGTTCCATTAAAGCCTTTAAAACCCAAAACTACCTATCTTGTGGTGTTAACCGATACGTTGCAAGACAGCAGTGGTAAAGCCATTGCTGGTTCTTCAACTTATGAATTGGTTAAGCAAGACATCACTACGAATCCGCTAGCAACTGACTCACAAAAAGGTCTGCAAGCTCTAATCAATAGTTTCGAAAATGCTGTAGAGGATGCTGGCGTTGAAAAAGAAAGCATTATTTATTCATTTGCGATGACGACTCAGTCGACTACCGATGTGCTAACTAGCTTAAAAGGATTAATGGCAAACAACCTGCAAAATGGTCAATTTCCTGTGGTTCAAGTACAAGATACTGGTTTATCCGTTGCAGATGTTTTGGCCTCCAGATTACCTGCAGAGTTACTTCCGATGTATAGCACGGCAAATTATTTAAAAGGTTCAATTACATTGCCTTACTATATGCCATTGCCTTCGGCTGAAAACCCTACAGCACCAACATCTGGCTGGATGAAGGCACTATGTGATTCTGGTGCCATGCTAGCAGGTTTAGCGGCAACCAACCCGAGTGCTATACCAGCAGAGCCGATTAGTGAAACAGATGCTACTTGTATGGCGATTTCTCAGGCGAGTGGATTGCCTGCACCTGGTTTACGAGACCTAGGTATTGATAGCGAAAGAAACTTAACTAAGTTTAACCCTATCCCAGCGCAAACTGCGATGATGCCAATTGAAGTTCAAATGACGACGCCAGATTATCAAATGGTAACTGCTGTCAGAGCAGCGCTTGGCTTGCCTGAGTTAGCGATGCCAGAAAACGGTTGGCCTTTGGTTATTTTACAACACGGTATTACTTCTAATAAAGAGGCGATGTTGATGATCACGGGTATGCTTTCACTTAATGGTTTTGCAACCGCTGCGATAGACTTTCCAATGCATGGTAGTAGAGGTTTTGACCATGATGGTGATGGAAACGATGACTTAAATGCAGGTATTACACCACTACACTATATAAACTTAGCAAGCTTATTAACTGTGAGAGATAACCTAAAACAAAGTGCTGCTGATATGTTAGGTTTGCGTCTTGGCTTAAACTTCATGGCTGCTGCCGATACCAGTGGTCAGCCAATGGATTTAGGTGTTAACTCGGGTGAAGTTCACTTTATGGGGATTTCTTGGGGGTCAATCCTTGGCATGAATATGGTAAGTCTTGCGAACAGTGAGTTAAACCCAGCCATAGATCCAATGTTTGAAGTGAAAACAGCAGCGTATTCCGCTCCTGGTTTGATGTTTGCAAATTTTGCCATGGAGTCGCCAGCTTTCGAACTGCTAGCTAAGTCTAACTTAGCTTACGGTGGCTCACCTGATTTCAAAGCATATATCGATACTATTTACCCGAATGGTTACACTCAGGAGCAGCTTAATGAAGCGTATACAGGCTTTTACGCAAGCTTAACGCCTGAGCAACAAGGGCAATTAGATGGCGTATTTGCTCAGTTTACTTTTGTTGCGCAAACCTTGACTGATTCGGGTGACCCGATTGGTTATATTGACATGCTAGCGGCAACGAATACACCAACGTATTTGGCTGAAGTCGTGGGCAACGGTATGGATAATTTACCCGATCAAGTGGTGACTAATACTGCGCCATTTACACCGTTAGGTGGCACTGAGCCTATTATTAGCTTACTTGACTTACCTAGTGTTAGTGAAACCAGTCAAGGTTCTGGTGCCGTAAGGTTTATCTACGGCCATCATGGTTCTGTATTAAGTCCAGCACCTGATACGGGCTCTCCAGATCAAGAGTTAAGTTTTAGAACATGGCAGGAAATGCAGAGTCAGATTGTCAGTTTCTTGGCGTCAATGGGACAAGTTATTCAAGTGAATGATACTGCCGTAGTAAAGCAATAATGTTGTAAATATTGTATAAAATATTAAAGCCCTCTTTATCGAGGGCTTTTTTTATGCAAGTATGCCCCCATCTTGAATGCAGTTTAATCCTTCTAATTAGGAGCAATGTTTTGGAATTTTTATACGAATACGGACTATTTTTGGCTAAAGCGATCACATTCGTGGTTGCAATTGCTGCAATTGTTGCAATTTTGGCATCAGCTGCGGTAAAGCAGGGAGGCCAAAAAGGGCATTTGGAAATTAATGACTTATCAGAACAGTTTAAAGAGGTAGAAGAAGAACTCGTTCAGCATTTGTTAACCAAAGAGCAGCTTAAAGAAAAAGAGAAAAAAGACAAACAAAAAGCGAAAGAGCAAGCAAAGGCTAATAAAAAGAACGCTAAAGATAATGTTGAAAGCGATGAAAATCGAGTATTCGTGGTTAACTTTAAAGGCAGTATTGATGCTAAAGAAGTTACGTCGTTACGAGAGGAAATAAGTGCGATATTGAGTGTCGCTAAAGCGACTGACGAGGTGGTTGTTCGTTTAGAAACCGGCGGAGGGATGGTGCATGGTTATGGCTTAGCATCGTCGCAGCTTGATCGTATTCGTCAAGCGAATATTCCCTTAACGGTATCGGTTGATAAAGTAGCGGCTAGTGGCGGTTATATGATGGCATGTGTTGCTAATAAAATTATTGCAGCGCCTTTTGCCATTTTAGGTTCGATTGGTGTTATTGCTCAAATTCCGAACTTTAATAAAATTTTAAAGAAAAATGATATTGAGTTTGAACAGATAACCGCAGGGGAGTTTAAACGTACTCTAACAATGTTTGGCGAAAATACTGATAAAGGCCGAGAAAAGTTTACCCAAGAAATCGAAGATACCCATCAGTTGTTCAAAGACTTTGTTGCACAGCATCGCCCTGAGTTAGATATTGCGAAAGTGGCCACTGGAGAAACTTGGTTTGGCACTAAAGCAAAAGAAATGGGGTTAGTCGATGAGATCACCACAAGTGATGATTATTTATATAGGGCCAGTAAAGATAGAAAGGTTGTTGAAGTTAAATATGAAATCAAAAAAGGGTTAGCGGAAAAATTATCAAAAGCTGCAGCGTTAACGGTTGAAAAAGTTGTCGGCAAAGTTTGGCAAAATAATCGTATTTTTCCTAGCTGATTAAAAATTAATGTCGATGAATTATCGTTTTGAAGTAACTAATGCATGATAAAAAGGGCTTAACATTGCGTTAAGCCCTTTTTATTCTCTTTTAATCAACTACGGTTGTTTGCTGTCTAGATGATGAAAGTCAATTTCTTCGATAGCTTGTCCGGCGTTCTCATCATAAAAAGTTTTTTCATCGAATTGTTGCTCTGATTTGCTAACAATAATACTTACCATACTATCGCCGGTAACATTGACAGCGGTTCTTGTCATATCGAGTAACCTATCAACACCAATAATCAGGCCAATACCTTCAACTGGCAACCCGACTTGATCAAGTACCATGGCGAGCATTATCAAGCCAACACCAGGAACTCCTGCCGTGCCTATTGAGGCTAGTGTCGCCGTAAGTACAACCATCAGTAAATCTGTCATGGTTAAATCAACATTAAATACTTGCGCGATAAAAACTGTCGCAACACCCTGCATGATAGCTGTGCCATCCATATTAATTGTTGCGCCTAAAGGTACCGTAAACGAAGCAATTGAGTTTTTCGCGCCCATTTTCTTTGTTACCGTTTCCATTGTCACTGGAATGGTGGCGTTGCTACTTGCCGTCGAAAAAGCAAATAACACTGCATCGCGCATTTTTTTCATAAACACGATAGGGTTTAAGCGAGTAAAGACCTTAAGTAATATTGAGTAGGTCACCGTGCCGTGTAAAATTAACGCAAATAAAACCACTAAAAAGTAACTAATTAAGTTACCAAAGGTACTCAGTGATAAGTCAGTAAATAATTTCGCTAATAAGCAAAAGACTCCATAAGGCGCTAAATTCATTAAAATGGTGACTAGGCGCATAATCACCGTGTTTAAATCTTCAAAAACGCTAGCAATTCTCTCTCCGGCTTTACCTGCAAGCGCTATAGCAATACCAAAAAGCAGTGCAAAAACGATCACCTGAAGCATATTGCCTTGTGCAAAGGCAGCAAAGGGGTTACTTGGAAACATTTGAATAAACACTTCTGCTAATGACGGAGCCTCACGGCCAGTAAAACTTGTGCTTGTTACCATATTTACCCCTTCACCAGGGCTAACAATGTAGGCTAGCGCCATGGCAAAGCTTATTGCAATGGCTGTGGTGACGAGATAAAGACCAATAGCTTTGCCACCAATTCGACCAAGTTTAGAGGTGTCTTTTAACGAAGTTGTGCCGCAGATTAGCGATACAAACACCAAAGGCACTACCAGCATTTTTAAACTTGAAACAAATATTTTGCCAATAACTTCAAAGACGCCATCAACAACAAATGCACGAGTAGAAAAGTCGAATAGCCCTAGAGGAATGATAAAATCTCCACCTTCAGGCATTAATTGCTGTAATAATGTACCAACGAGGATACCAGCAATCATGCCAATGACGATGCGTTTGGTAAGACTTGCATGTTTTTTATTTGTCATATTGTTTTTTTAATGAATATAATTGAGTGTAACTATAGTTAGATTAACAGCTATTTTGTTGATTAAAAACCTAATGAGTAACGCTTTTTTTTATTTGATAGTGACCTTTTTGTTTTTTTTCGGTTAAGATGGTAATCAGCATAAAAAATTTTATTCAGGGAGATGCTTTTATGGCGCTACTTCGACGCTTAAGTTTTATCATGGTACTACTAACCTTTATTGGTTGTGGTGGCGGAGATGGTGGTTTTAATACGGGGGGCGATGGTAACGGCGATGATGGCTCGACAGATGTGCCGTATCTAGAGGTCACCTTATCTGGCGAAGCTGTATCAGAAGCTGAGCCATTAAGCATTACTGCAAAAGTGATGAGGGGAGACGCTCCTGTAGTTGGAAAATTAGTAACCTTTACCTTGAGTGATGATGAGCTCGCTTTTTTTGAACCAACCAATGGTGCTAAAAGCACAGGCTCTGATGGTATTGCGGCTGTAACCTTGCACGCTGGTAGTAAAGCGGGTGGTGGTAATATTTTTGTTTCAACAACAGTGGATGGCGAGACTTTATCATTTGAAGTAGCTTTTGATAGTGCAGGAGACGGTAATACAGGTGGCGTGCGACAAGTCGCGACCATAGACTTATTCGCTGACAGTCAGCAACTTGCCTCAAGTGGTGCCGATGAAATTAACTTAACGGCAATTGTTAAAGATAATAATAATAATTTATTAGAGGGAGCAGAAGTTGTTTTTTCAGCCAATTCAGGCAGCATTCAAACGATTAAAACGATTACTGAAGCCGATGGTAAAGCGACCGCTTTATTGAAAACGGAAGGTAACTCTGAAAACCGTGTGGTCAATGTTACTGTTCAAAGTGATAATCAACAAGATTCAATAAACATTGCGGTGATCGGCACAACGATTACGATTAATGGCTCATCTGCACTTGCAATCGGTGATGAAAATAACTTTGTTGTCAAAGTGCTTGATTCAGACGGTAATGGTATTGCAGAACAAACTGTTGCCTTGGCATTACAAAGTGAACCCAATTCAAATGGTGTAGCTGACGTGACAATTCCTGCTTCTGTTACGACTGATTTTACTGGCCAAGCTAGATTTCAGGTTACGGGGAATACAGGGGGCAGCAATGCTATAATCGCTAGTGCTTTAGGAGCAGAATTTAACAAGGCAGTTTCTGTGCAAGCAGATTCTTTTTTGTATACCGAGTTCAATAACAATAGTGGTGACATAGTGAACCCTACGTCAACAGCGGTTCCTGATGTGTTTTTATCTAAATCAGCACAAGTTACTTTGACGTGGCTTCGTTCTGGTGTGCCAGTCGCTGATGGAACACCGGTAAGTTTTACCACGACCCGTGGTAGCTTAGTTGCAAATAATGCGACGACAGTTGATGGAAAGGTTACGGCTCATATTACCTCAGCTAATGCAGGTAGGGCAATTTTGACTTTTACGGGGGTAGATGGAAATATTGAGTTAAGTAATCAATTAGAATTTGAATTTGTTGCTGAAACTGCTCACCGACTCGTTGCTCAAGCTTCACCCAAGTCGATAGGGCCTAGTGAACAAACATCAACGATTTCAGTGGTTGTTAAAGATGTTAATGGTAATTTAGTTAAAAATAAAGCGATTGATTTTTCCTTGGAAGATACCAGTGGTGGTTCAATTTTTCCAGCGAGCGCTGTAACAGATAGTAATGGTAGTGCCTCTACAGTTTATACCTCTAAGACGGTATCCGCGCAAAATGGGGTAAAAATTACCGCTACCGTGCGAGAAACGCCAAGCGTTAATGATGTTGTCGAATTAACGGTTGCCGAACGAGAATTATTCATTGCTATTGGAACCGGAAATACCATCGAAGAAAGCCATGAAACAACTTACACTAAACGATTTGTTGCTTTTGTTACTGATATTGATTCTAACCCAGTTGCAGACCAAGAGTTAACTATCTCTGCAGTACCTGAGCGCTTTTATAAAGGGCAATGGGTACCAATCTATAGAGATGAAGCAGGCGGTGCTTTTTTGCAATGGGCAGCGGTGGGTGAGCGAAGAGACCCCGTTAATACCAGTGGCTTTTTGTATAGTGATTATTTTTCAAAGCATGCATGCCCAAATGAAGATAGTAATATTGACGGTATTATGGACCCAAATGAGGATACCAATGGGGATGGCCAACTTACACCGGGTAACGTTTTATCTTCTCTCGCTACTGTCAGTGTTGAAGATGGTGATCAAGCCTTAGTTGAGGCGGTAACTGATCAAGAAGGCAAAATCATTATTGATATGATTTATCCACAAAGTATGGCTGAATGGGTTGATATAAGACTAATTGTTTCAGGAAAAGTTAGTGGCACAGAAAGTTTTACACAAACTGTTTTCACGCTACCTGTGGCCGCTGAGGATGTATTAGATGAAGACATTACTCCACCGTTACAGAATGTTGGGAACATTGCACCTTGGGGGTTAATCGCTGATTGTACAAATATTGATTAACTCTTTGAATAAAGGCATAAATAATAAAGGCTCCGAAAGGAGCCTTTATTATTTGCCTGTTTGTAAGCTAGGTTAACGTTGAAACTGATAATAAAAGCTATTAAAACAAAACTAAGTTAGTTCTAAGTAATACCAATTGAAATAAATAGTTAACCAGTTCAGATCAATGTCAGGGAAGTTAGAATAAAGTAAATTGATACCGTTGTAGTCATTCTCGGCTTTGTCTCCGGAGTCGCTCTAACTCGTGCGTCCTTGCAGTCTTCCATCAAAGAAATTTGTGAAGTTATCACTTTCTTGACAAGCTCCCAAAGGGCGAGTTTAAAAGGCTTATATGCATCGTTATTGATTTTGACAAGGGTATAACCATTATCTGCAATAAATGCCTTGCCTCTAAGCCTTGTAATTCTCGCTGAATGATCAAATCTTTAATTCAATTGGTATAAGTTATGTAATATTTCAACGAAAAAGCCCTGATATTAGCTGTTGTCAAAACTTCCGCATCAGCTTTTGTATGCTTGACTATTACGCATTGGTTTTAATTAAAGTTCATTTGCTCAATTAAAAATGCTGAGATTTCCGCGCCTACTTTCAAGGTTTTTTGTGATGCTGCAGCGCCTTGGCCAGTACTGTCGGTAAAAGGGGCTATTTCCATCATATCAGCGCCAGTAATTGGGTATTTCGCCGCCAGAGAAGTGAGTATCTTCATCGCCTCTTCTGGCATAAGACCATCAGGCTCTGGTGTGCCTGTTGCAGCGGCAAAACTATCATCAATGGCGTCAATATCAAAACTAACATACAGTTCATCAATATTTTCATCAGCAAGCTGCTCATGGATACGGCTAATGATGGCATCGACACCTTGTTCTTTAACTTCGTGCGCCCAATGTTGTTTAACACCAAAAGTTGATTCCCAATGTTCTTTTGGTTTGCCACTGGAACGAATACCGATCTGTATTAAATGGTGATGTTCATGTAAGTCATCAAGAATATGGGTGCACCAAGAGCCAAAGCATAAATCGATGCCTAAGCGCTCAACTAATAAATCGGTATGTGCGTCAAAATGTATGATAGCGGCGCGTTTACCTTGTTTTTTCTTTGCTTGCAGGTAAGCCTTGGTTAATGGGTAACTAATCGAGTGATCGCCACCAATGCCAAAAATTCCCTTACTTGGAAATGTCGCGTAGAAATCATGCAAGATATTTTCGGTGATCGTTAATGGGCTAACAGCAAGTTCACTGTTTTCATCCTGATAAAGCGCTTTTCGACAATTGCTAATGGTCGGTTCATTAAGATACTTATCGGCTAACAGGTGAGGAATAACTCTAACATCACCAAGGTCAAATACATTAAGCTGAGGGTAATATTCTTTTAGTGCAGAGCGAACGAATAACGGTCCCCAGTTAGCTCCACGTAAGATACCGCCACCGCAGTCAGAAGCAATGCCTAATACTACCCCAAAACTTGATTGTGGCAGTTCCTTTAGCGAGTCAAGCCAAAGTCTTTCGATATTATCTGTTTGCCCGTAGAGCGCTTGATGGAGAGCCTCCTTGCGTTCTTTCGCGGTGTTTACGGTAAAGACACCGTTTCCAGGAGGACATAAGCATTGGCTTGCCTTTTGCAAAAAGTCTACTGTTGAGCTTGTCATAATATTGTCTCTTTGTTTATTAACTGCTAATGAGGTAAGTAAAAGTCAACATTGTTAATTTAGTCAATGTTTTATCGTATGTGTTATTTATTGAATATTGGTTTTCGCATGCCCAAACGTCACTGAATTAATCTCGATTATTAGGCTTTGTATTATTTTTTTACGTATAGCCCCTTAAGTTTATGGTAAAACTTTATTATCATGGCGCCGAAAACGGCATCATTATAACGAAATCAGAACATTTGTGTATAAATAGGCTAGGATATAAAGAATTATTTTCTTGTAAGCTTGCATAATTACAGATATATCTAATAGTAATTAAGATTTTCGTGTTTAATCGAATAAGTTTTAGCCGGACTGGTTACTAAATGCTCGCATGTAAACAGAGGGTGACTTTAAACAATATGAATACTGATCCGCAGAATCAGGAAATAGGAATTTAAATAGTTTATGGCAAAATCACTGGTTATAGTCGAATCACCAGCGAAAGCAAAGACAATCAACAAATATCTGGGTAAAGATTTTATTGTAAAATCAAGTGTCGGACATATTCGCGATCTTCCCACCGCCAGTACTGGCAAGAAAGTAGCGGCAAAATCACCTGCAGAAGTGCGTAAAATGTCTCCTGAAGCTAAAGCGAAATATAAAGCTAAGCGTGATAAAGAAGCACTTATCAACCGAATGGGAATTAATCCAGATAAAGATTGGCAAGCAAACTATCAAGTATTACCAGGTAAAGAAAAAGTTGTCACCGAACTTAAAAAATTAGCGGAAAATGCTGAAACTGTCTATCTCGCAACCGATTTGGATCGCGAAGGAGAGGCGATAGCTTGGCATTTGAAAGAAATCATTGGTGGTGATGACAGCAAATTTAAGCGTGTGGTCTTTAATGAAATCACTAAAAACGCCATACAACAAGCGTTTTCTACGCCTGGACAACTTAGTATGCCTGGCGTCAACGCTCAACAAGCAAGACGCTTTTTAGACCGTATTGTTGGCTTTATGGTCAGTCCTCTGCTTTGGAAAAAAGTGGCCAGAGGATTGTCAGCTGGCCGTGTTCAATCCGTTGCGGTAAAACTGGTTGTTGAGCGTGAGCGCGAAATAAAAGCTTTTGATCCCCAAGAATTCTGGGAGATCAGCGCTGATACCTTAACTCAAGATCAACAAGCGTTTAGTTTAGATGTTACTCATCAAGACGGTAAGGCATTTAAACCTCGAAACGAACAAGAGACAAATCTAGCGCTTGAAAAGTTAAATGGTGCGCAGTATACGGTTAGTAATCGAGAAGATAAGCCGTCAAAAAGCTCGCCATCTGCTCCTTTTATAACTTCCACTTTACAGCAAGCAGCGAGTACTCGATTAGGCTTTGGTGTAAAGCGTACCATGAGCTTAGCTCAACGCCTTTACGAAGCTGGTCATATTACCTACATGCGTACGGATTCGACCAATCTAAGTAAAGATGCTGTTGAGAGCTGTCGAGAGTTTATTAAAACCAATTACGGTGATAACTACTTACCAGAAAATGCCAAAGTTTATGGTAGTAAAGCCAATGCACAAGAGGCTCATGAAGCGATAAGACCATCTAATGTCAAACTCGAAGCTGCGCTGCTGACTGATATGGACGCCGATTGTAAAAAGCTTTACGAGCTTATCTGGCGCCAGTTTGTCGCTTGTCAAATGACCGCGGCGCGCTATACCGTTTCGACGATTACCGTTCAAGCAAATGGCTTTGATTTAAAAGCAAAAGGGCGCGTAATGCAGTTTGACGGTTGGACAAAAGTTCATCCTCAGTTGTCTAAAAATGAAAACGATAAACACTTACCTGATTTAGCGTTAGGCGAAGTGTTAACGTTAGAAAAACTCAATCCATCACAACATTTTACTAAGCCTCCCGCTCGTTTTGGTGAAGCGTCTTTAGTTAAAGAACTCGAAAAGCGTATGATAGGTCGTCCGTCAACATATGCTTCAATTATTTCTACCATTCAAGAGCGCGGCTATGTAAGACTTGAGAAGAAACGCTTTTATGCCGAAAAAATGGGTGAAATTGTAACAGACAGCCTGTCTGCTAGCTTCGTTAAATTGATGAGTTACAATTTTACAGCTGAAATGGAGCAAGAGTTGGATGAAATTGCCGAAGGTAAGATTAACTGGAAAGATGTTCTAAACCAGTTTTATAAAAGCTTTATTTCACAACTTGAACAAGCAGACAAACCGACTGAAGAAGGTGGAATGCCGGCAAACTCTCCAGTGTTGACGGATATCGATTGTCCGACATGTGGTCGTAAAATGGGTATTAGAACAGCATCGACGGGGGTGTTTTTAGGCTGTTCGGGTTACGCATTGCCACCTAAAGAGCGTTGTACAACAACGATGAACCTTACTCCAGGTGAAGAAGCCGTAAGTGTCCTGTCTGAAGATCAAGAAACCGAAGCATTAAGAGCGATGCACCGTTGTCAGAAGTGCGGTACTGCCATGGACAGCTACCTGATAGATGAAACGCGTAAACTCCATGTTTGTGGTAATAATCCTGTGTGTGATGGCGTAGAGCTTGAAACAGGTACCTTTAAAATTAAAGGCTATGATGGCCCTGTGCTCGAGTGTGATCGTTGTCATGCAGATATGGAATTAAAAAATGGACGCTTTGGTAAGTACTTTGATTGTACCAATAGTGAATGTAAGAATACTCGTAAACTGTTGGCCAATGGTGAGCCTGCGCCACCGAAAGAAGATCCGGTTCATTTACCTGAACTAACTTGCGAAAAATCAGATGCTTATTTTGTTTTAAGGGATGGTGCTTCGGGTATATTCCTAGCAGCTAGTACCTTTCCACGCTCACGTGAAACCAGAGCACCTAAAGTTGCAGAGTTAAAACAATTTAGAGATCGTATATCACCTAAGTTCTATTATTTAGCGGATGCGCCAGAAAAAGATCCTGATGGCAATTTGTCGATTGTTCGTTACAGTCGTAAAAATAAAGAACAATATGTGATGACTGAAGTTGATGGAAAAGCGACGGGCTGGACAGCATTATATCAAGATGGTCGTTGGGTTGAGCAATTACCTGCTAAGAAGCCAGCTAAGAAAAAAACCGTAAAGAAGAAATAAGACATTTGTTCTAACTATATGAAATGCCACTAATTAGTGGCATTTTTTTTGTTTACAATTTAACGGCAAAGTACGTATTATCTTTAAAGTATTTGTTTCAACTTTGTTTCTTGTTGATACATTAACTGTGGAATAAATTACAATGTCATCACTTAATAAAGTATTCCAACTTAGGTAGTATTAATGAAAATGTTTCAGTTAAATCAATTGAAGAATCGCTCATTAAAATGGCGGCTAGTCGTAAGTGTTTGTTCAATCGTTTCATTGATTTTTATCGGCTTATCGATAATTGCCATTGATCGGATCACGTCAGAGAGTACAGAGCGAATAAAATCAGGGTTAGCTCGTACAATCGAAACAGAAGCGAGTAATGTTAAAGAGCTTTTTGCTAGTCGTCAAAAAGTATTGCAAACAGCGTTTGATTCGATAACGATGCAGCAATGGCTAAAAAGCCGAACTGAAATGTGGAGCCCGTTGGATGACGAACCTCTTTACCCGATTGTTAACCAATTTTTAAAAAGAATGGTTGCTTCTGAGCCAGAAATTACCAGTTTATTTTATAGCCCTGAAGGTAGTCGTGAATATTGGGATGAAAGCGGAAGAATTCCTCAAGAAGTAATGACACGTCCAATCACGGATATACCTTGGTGGAAACTCACTTCGAGAGTCGGTAAAGCGGTAGTAAACGAACCCTTTGAAGATACTCGCACTAAGATCGTTTCAGCGGCAATAACCAAACCTGTCTATGATGAAGCAGGTCAACAGATTGCTATTGTTGGTATTGATCTAAAACTTGAAGCTATTCAAGATCAAATTGCCAACAATACGCAATATTTAGGTAAAGGCAACGCGTTTTTATTTCAAGATGATAAACGGCTAATTACCATGCTACCTAACACTGAGATTGCACCCGTTGATCGTACTTTAGATACACTCGATACCTTACCTGGCAATGAAGGCTTTGTTCAATTAAGTCAATTGAGTGATTCTTTAGCTTTTTATCCGGTCACCTGGCAAGAGCAAGAATTCCTTGCTGCGGTCGTTAAGGTTGATATGCAAGAGCCATTAATGAATTGGCGATTAGTATTGTTGTACCCACAATCTGAAATTGATGCGCCTATAGCAAAAGCCATTTGGCAACTAGTCTTTATGACTATTGGTTTAATTCTGGTTATAGGCTTTATTTTAAGTACGTTGATTAAGCGCGGCCTTCGCCCTTTGAATGAAGTTGGGGATGCAATGGCGCGAATCGTTAATGGTGACGGTGATTTAACTCAACGTTTAGAGGTTAAAAATAATGATGAAATCGGTCGATTATCAGATTTATTTAACGGCTTTGTTGACAATATTAATTCAATCGTTAAAAACAGTTTGCAAGTGTCTGTTTCTGTTTCAGAGGCAAGTGCGAACATGCAGCAAATGATGGTGCATGCAGATGAAGCGGTTCGAAATCAAGATTCTCAACTAGATATGATTGCCACAGCAACAACAGAGTTAACCCAAGCGGTGAGTGAAATTAGTCGAAGCGCTCAAAACTCGAGTGATGCCACCATAGAAGTTAAGCAACAAGCTGAACATGGCATGTCGCTTGCGACTCAAGCGGATAAGCAAATCAATGAGTTGGCAACAAGCTTCAAACAAACGGAAGACTTGGTTAATGAATTGAATATTAGTAGTGACCGTATTGGTGAAGTTTTGGATGTTATCGGCAAAATAGCAGATCAAACAAACTTGCTTGCCTTAAATGCTGCAATCGAAGCTGCCAGAGCTGGTGAGCATGGTCGTGGTTTTGCGGTTGTTGCTGATGAAGTAAGAACACTGGCCAGTCAAACACAAGATTCGACCCACAATATCCAAACGATTATTGAAGCGTTAAGAAGCAATACCAAGAAGGTATTAGAGGTGATGGTTGACAATCGAAGTCATGCCGAAGAAAGTGTTCAGCATGCCCAAACTATTCAGCAAAAACTATCAGAGCTTACAGCACAAGTAGAGCATATTCAGTTGCAGTCAGAAGAAATAGCGACAGCTACTTTGCAACAATCAACTGTGTTAGAAGATGTGTCGAGAAATATCGTTACAACAAGAGACTTGTCATATAACACTTCTGAACTCATGAATGAAGCTAATACCGCCGGAGGTGAGTTAAAAAATGAAAGTGATACCTTGCTTGCAAGTTTGCAGCACTTTAAAACAAATTAAGGCTATCTTCCTAACATAGCAGGAATCAAAAGTTTTTGTATAAATGTCTTAAATAAGTGGTTTTAAGGCAACTTACTAGTTGACTAATGTTTTAGTCTGTTAGAAACTGAAACTAAGAATTTTACAATAGAATAATTGAAAAAAAATGATGTTTAATACTTTTTATCAACAATCTACCATGCACCAAGTGACCCTTAAAATGGTTACCTGGTTAGGGGATATGTTGCTGCGGAAAAGTTAAACGTCAAGTTTTCAGGCTTATAAACCGCAGTGATGACTGCGGTTTTTTCGTTTTTAACGCCGTCATTTACTGTTCGTAAGTGCCACTTCATTTATTAGTGTTTCAGGGTGAAGTTTAACTTTAAGCTTGGGTCATTTATGGCATGTAAAGGAGAACTATTATGTCGGTGCCAATCGCCTACTTAGCTGTTGTACTTATTTGGTCAACAACCCCCTTAGGTATTGTTTGGAGTAGTGAAACCGTAAGCCCGACATTGGCGGTACTTGCTCGCATGGTCATTGCGTTAATACCCGGCTGGTTAATTTTAAAAAGTTATCGAATCGAGTTTCCTTGGCATAGAGAAGCGATGAAGCTTTATTGCTTTTCAGGCCTCGGTATTTTTGGTGGAATGCTGCTTTCTTATTTTGCGGCTCGCTATATATCTTCCGGATTAATGTCGCTTATTTTTGGCATATCGCCATTATTATCAGGAATACTCTCTAAGTACATTCTTAAAGAACCTGCTTTATCTGGCGCTAGAAAGCTGTCTTTGGTGGTTGCGCTATCTGGATTAGCATGTGTTTGCTACGATAAGATATCATTGTCTAGTGATGCCTATATAGGTCTTGTTTTAGTACTGTTGGCAGTGGTTTTCTTTAGTTTAAGTGGTGTGCTGGTCAAGAGCGTGACGATTAAAGTCAACCCGATGGCAACGACTGTAGGGGCGTTATGTATCACAATCCCATTGTTTTTTATCACTTGGTTAACTGTAGATGGCACTCTCCCTTATCAGCAATGGCAGGCAAAATCCTTATGGAGTATTTTGTATTTAGGTGTTATCGGTTCATTGATTGGTTTTATCGCGTATTTTTATGTTTTACAGCGATTGACAGCAAGCACTGTTGCGCTAATTACCATGATGACACCCGTACTTGCTATGACGCTGGGAGCCGTGTTAAATAATGAAACGATTAGTACTAATATTTTCATTGGAGCAATATTTATCGTCAGTGGTTTGGGAATTTATCAGTGGGGTGAAAAGCTAAAACTCCGATTTGTTGCCAATAAAAACTCTATAGAACCGTTATGATGTAATAAGAGTATGTCGAACAGGAATCATATTAGCGAAAGAGGATAGTAGTGAAAGCGGAAATCGGATTTAAAAAGGCTCTAGCAAGTGATCGAGAGTTTTTGTTGGCATTGAGGAAGTCAACTATGAATGAACACTTACTACGCGCCAATATTAACTTAACCGATGAACAACACATGATGCGTATAGATGAGCATTTTGAAGACTCGTTTCTTATCTTATTTAATGGAGAACCGATAGGTTTAGTTAAACTAGGTCTATTGACGGATAGATTTCATATAAGACAGTTACAGATTTTAAATGAATTTTGTAACATCGGCATTGGTTCGAAGGTGTTAAGTTTGATAAAGGAAAAGGCGAAGCAACGTTCATTGCCTATTACGCTAAATGTTTTGTTGGAAAATCCAGCCAAAAGGCTGTATGAACGAGAAGGATTTGTTATCGAAGGGCAAAATGACATTGAATACCAAATGCGTTGGGATGAAGGTGGTTAAGACTTATTGAGCTTTGGTGGTTAAATTTTTTTTTTGAGCAAGCCTTCTTGTTATCCAGTACCTGTGTTGACCATCGCATTGCTTTTTACACACCCATAAACAAAAAAATAGCGGTTATAGCCGCTATTTTTAATAACTAACAAGCATATAATTAATAAATTTTCCCATGGCCCGTCACAGCAGACTTATCTACACGTGTTGGAGTTATTGAACCATCAACGATGCCTTGAGTAGCTATGGCTAAATTTTCAATAACTTGATGCATTGAATTTAAGTCTAAACTGGCTAGGTCATCACTACTTTGATGATAATGCTCATCTTTATCAAGTTGAGTGCTGCTAAAGCTATGTGCCGGCACACCTAAACGAGCAAGTGTTGCATTATCTGAACGATAAAATAAATTCTGCTCTGGGTATGGGTCCTGATATATTTTGGCAGAGCTATCTTTTAGGTATTGGTTTAGGATTTCACCTAAATTTGAGCGTTCCATACCTGTCATCCACACTTGCCCTGGGCCAAACTTCGATGGTTTGCCGATCATTTCAATATTAATCATCGCAACAATATCATCCGGGTTAAGCTGCTCTGAAAAATATCGAGAGCCGAATCCACCTATTTCTTCAGCGGTAAAGGCGGCAAAAATCAAGTTTCGTTGATTGTCCGCTCGCTTGGCATAATATTGTGCTAGATTGATAACAGCAGTTGTACCAGAAGCATTATCATCAGCGCCGTTATAGATCGCATCACCTTCTTGATCAGGCTTGCGCCCTAAATGGTCGTAATGTGAGGAGAATAACACGTTTTCTTGCGAAGCCTTCTTACCTGGAAGTACACCGACTACATTGGTTAGTGTTTGTTTGGTAATGCTGTTAGTGGCTTGAATATTAAGGTTGTCGATTTTGGTTTCGTTACTTAACACGACAACGATACTGCCTTGCTCTTTTTCATTTAGTTTATTTAAACCTCGGGAAAAATAGGCTTTATAGCGATTAAACCATTGCTGATGAGCAGGGTTGACGATGACTAAGTGTTGCCCCCCTAATTGATTTATCTTAGATAATGTTGCTCTAAGGTCTCCATCTTCACTAACAAAGTGGGTACTTATATTCTCAATACTTTGCCATGAAACATTAGTATCAGTACTAGCAAAGGTAAGTTGATCTTCACCGTAGGACGCGCCGTTGATAGTTACGGTTATCGTTTCAGGCACTATTGACGTTATGGTAAAACTTTGCAGAAAACTCTCTTGGCCGTTAAGCGGCTTTAAGCCAATGTCATCAAAGCGACTGCTAATATACTGCGCTGCTTTATCAATATCTTTAGTGAAATTTCCTCTGCCATTGAGTTCATCACTTGCTAAATAACTAATATCATTAGACATCTGGTCAAAAGAAATATTATTACCCAATGCATATTGAGAGAAAGGAATGGTTACTGCAAATGTGATGGCAGCTGAAAGACGACGTAATATCATAAAGTATTCACGGTTAGTTAAGGTATACCTACTATTGAAAATATTTAAGCGTTTGGCAAGGGCTTAAATGTGATAAAACGTAAATAACTGCCTTTTAAAATAAACTCGCTGAATAGTTAAGATAAGAATGATTAATTTTATTTATTGAAACGTCGGTGATATGTTGCAAGCCAGTAACCATGTATATCGGTGATAAGCTGTTTAGTTTAATCTGATTCATGCGTTTACTGTCGTTGGCCGTTAACCCATAAGGTTATATGGCGCGTACTATAGCTTTCAGTAGAATTTAACTTTAATCGTTGGTAACACTATGCTTTCTCGCTTTCCACCTCAAAGAATTTTAATGGGACCTGGCCCATCCGATGTCAGTGCACAAGTACTTTCTTCACTTGCACGGCCTACAGTTGGTCATCTTGATCCATATTTTATTGACATGATGGATGAAGTTAAAGCACTACTGCAATACGCATTTCAAACAACAAATGAGTTTACCATTGCGCTTTCTGCTCCAGGAAGTGCTGGTATGGAAGCTTGCTTTGTTAATTTAATTGAACCAGATGACAAAGTTATTATTTGTCGTAATGGCGTTTTTGGTCAGCGGATGATAGAAAATGCCAGTCGTATAGGGGCGGAGGTTATTGTTGTTGATGGCGAGTGGGGCAGAGCGGTTGATCTTCAGCAACTTGAAGATACGTTAAAGCAACATCAAGACGCCAAAGCGGTAGCATTTGTTCATGCTGAAACATCTACAGGTGCATTATCTGATGCAAAACTACTATGTGAAATAGCTAAAAGGTTTGGATGCTTAACGATAGTCGATGCGGTAACCTCTCTTGCCGGTGTTGAGTTGGCAGTAGATAAGTGGCAGATTGATGCGATTTATTCGGGTAGCCAAAAATGCTTATCATGTGTACCAGGTCTGTCACCTTTGAGCTTTAGTGATGAAGCCATTTCAATCATCAAGAAAAGACAAACCCCTGTTACTAGTTGGTTTTTAGATCAGTCATTGGTTATGAACTATTGGTCGGGTAATGGTAAGCGAGCCTATCATCATACTGCACCGGTAAACTCGCTCTATGCACTGCATGAAGCTTTAATGATGTTAAAGGCTGAAGGCCTAGAGAATAGCTGGCAGCGTCATATCAATATGCATCACAAGCTCGCCAATGGTATTAAAGCTTTAGGGCTCGAGTTTATTGTTCCTGAGCAAGAAAGACTACCGCAATTGAACACCGTTAAAATTCCCACAGGGATCGATGATGTAAAGGTCAGGCAGTATTTGCTTGAGCATTACAATCTTGAAATTGGCGCTGGACTAGGGCAGTTTGCTGGTAAGGCATGGCGCATAGGATTAATGGGATATAGTGCAAAGAATGAAAATGTTGCATTATGCTTAACCGCATTAGCTGATGCACTCTCTTAGGAGCTAAATTAACCTTAAGGTCGGTTGCTGTCTTTATAATTTGCGCGTTAAAATAATCGATATGAGTGTTTAACTGGAATTAACAATTACTATGCATATTGTTTGTCAGCATTGCTTTGCAACTAATAGAATACCTAACGAGCGTGATCACCTAAAAGCAAATTGTGGTCATTGCAAACAACCTGTTTATCAGTTAACGGCAGTGGCTTTAACCAGTCAAACGTTCTATTCGTACATTGAAAAGAATGATTTACCTATAATCGTCGATTTTTGGGCTAGTTGGTGTGGTCCTTGCCGCACAATGGCACCAACGTTTGCTGAGGTAGCCCTTAGCAGCCCGTCGATACTTTTTGCGAAGGTTGATACCGAGCAAGTTCAAGATATTGCTCAACAAGCCAATATTCGCAGTCTACCAACGTTAGTTTTTTTCCATCAAGGAAAGGAAGTCGCTCGAGTATCAGGCGCGCTTAATGCTCCACAACTAAAGCAATGGATAATGCAAGCGATCGGTCAGTTATCTTAATTCGTAGGTGATTTTTTTGACTAACGTCACTTTATCACTCAGCATAAAGTTTAAACTAAGGTCAACAGACCCTAGGCAATAATGATCGCTATAGGGTATAATTCTCCGCTGTTTATAATTTTTTAATCTCCTAACATGAAGTTTCCTGGTCGTCGTCAGCACAAACATTATTTCCCGGTTACAAACAAGGTTCGCTTAGAAGGGCATTCCGTAACCCCACCTCCTTTGAAACATAATTATATCGTCGGTATTGATCAGGTTTTAGTCGATATTGAAGCTAGAGTAGGACGCTCCTTTTTAAATGAATTTGGCTTAGAGCGAGCGATGTCACAGGTTATCGATGATCAAGTGACAGAAGCATTGTATAGCCGTCTCAAATCAGAAAATCTCGTCAGTTATGAATTTGCTGGCGGTACTATAGGTAATACATTACATAATTACTCGGTTCTGGCTGATGATAGATCGGTTTTACTTGGCGTAATGTCTGAAAATATAAAAATCGGCGATTATGCCTATCGTTATATCAGTAACACATCTTCAAGAGTTGATTTAAATCATTTACAAGCGGTTGATGGGCCAATAGGGCGCTGTTTTACCTTGATTGATGATAGCGGCGAGAGAACCTTTGCGATTAGTGCTGGTTTAATTAACCAGCTCAAACCGGAATCCATCGACGAGGAACTCATTACCCAGGCCTCAGCGTTAGTGATTAGCGCATATTTAATGAGGACAAAGCCTGGAGATACCATGACGCAGGCGACGATTCGAGCAGTAGAAATAGCGAATAGTGCAGGGGTGCCCGTTGTGTTGACTTTGGGTACTAAGCATCTGATTGAAAAAGAGCCTGAGTTTTGGCAAAAATTTATAGCACAACATGTTAATGTTCTCGCGATGAATGAAGAAGAGGCGCAAGCGTTAACCGGCAGTAGTGACCCGTTAGGCGCAGCAAATATTGCATTGGATTGGACTGATTTGGTAATTTGTACGGCAGGTGCTGAAGGCCTTTATATGGCTGGCTTTGTTGATATTGATTTTAAAAGAGAAACTCAGTACGAATTAAAGCACGGTTGTATTAACTCCTTTAATCAGTTTGAGTACTCTCGACCAATGCTTAAAAAAGATTGCAACAAACCGCTAAAAATATATACCCATATAGCGCCTTATCAGGGCGGCCCTGATCACATTAAGAATACTAATGGTGCTGGAGATGGTGCTTTAGCGGCTTTATTGCATGATATGAGCGCCAATGTTTATCATAAAATGAATGTTAAGCATTCAAGCAAACATATACAGCCGGCGTTAACATACTCTTCACTTTCTCAAATCAGTAAATATGCCAACCGAGTTTGCTATGAAATGCTAGTGCAACATGCCCCAAGGATGTCTAAAGGCTTACCTGAAAGAGAGGAGAGCTTGGATCATGCGCACTGGGATGGTCAGTAATACCAATCGAAATAAATATTCAACCAATTCAGAGCTATGTCAGGGAAGTTATAACAAGGCAAATTGATGCCGTTGTAGTCATTCTACAACAAAGAAATTTGTGAAGCTCTCACTTTCCTGACAAGATCCCAAAGGGCGAGTTTTAAAGGCTTAGAAGCAGCGTTATTGATTTTGACAATGGAATAACCATTATCTGCTATCAATGCCTTGCCTCTAAGCCTTTTAATTCTCGCTGAGTGATTAAATATTTAATTCAATTGGTATAACTATTCGTGATGCACGTTTTTAAATTGTGATTGACGATTTGAAAACGTTTGATTAGCGAAGTTGAGCATCTAAGCTGTCAACAATTTCTGCCCAATCAGAATCTTCAGAGATTGCATCTTTTAAAAATTGTGCTTGGGTATCGCTCCAAAACGATGCTTGATGTAGGGCTGTCTCTTGGGGAATTCCTCGATGCTTACTGATAAAGCTTTCGATGCTCTTTTGAGAATCTTCTAAGCCCAGTTGAGCAAAAAGGCCTGACATATTATGAGAAGAACAGTCCATTATCTTTTCCTAAATAAGTTGCTACGAATGTTGTTAATGTTAGCCGAAGATTATCGCTTTTTAAAGGCTAGCGATTTTACCTGTAGTATGAAATTAGATTAAATGAATGGTTGTTTGAAGAAATCTTTCAATAGAAAAAGCTCTGCTTGTATCGAGCAGAGCTTTTATCATCGTTAATTTATGTGGCTAGTTACCGCAAGCTACGCCAACAGAAGCAAAAGCGCTAGTCACATCGTTAACTGAATATCCTAAATCGCTAGCTGCTGACTCAACACCACAAGCACCTTGATTAAAGTTAGTTGATGCATTCCAGTAGAGTTGGTTAGCTCTCAAGAATATTTCAAATGCTTGACGCGTGTCCCAACCTTGTGTGCTTGCTAACAAGTAAAATGCTTTGTTATAAACACCTGAGCTATAATGAACGTCCATGCTACTGGTAAAGTCACTCGCATGACCAATTGAGCGTCCATCTTTTGTTGGGTCATCCATGTAACGTAATGCACCATTCCCTTTAAAGATTTGCTCACCAACCATCCAGTCATTAGCACCATGCATGTAGCTTTCTGCCGCTTCACCTGCCATATCAGAGAACGCTTCGTTGATACCACCTGATTGACCTGAATACTGTAAACCTGAATTTTGCTCTGTAACACCATGACTTACTTCGTGAGCAGAAACATCAAGACTTACTAATGGGTAAAACGTTGAGCCGCCATCACCAAACGTCATTGCAGTACCGTTCCAGAATGCATTCTCATAGTTTCTGCCGTAGTGAACACGCATTTGTAATTGAAATGAAAGCGGTGCTGTATTATACCAATCTTGGAACATGTTAAAGATGACATTTCCGAAGTAATGGGCATCATTTGCTGGTGAATAAGCACCATTAATTGATTTATAGGTGTTCTCTGGGCAAGTAAAGCTAACTGTGCTGCCACCACGAGTGCGGTTGTTCATATCAATGGTTTTTACATTATCGTTTTCCATATAACATGTACCAGATGACTCTCCAACCGTTAAAAAGCCGAAATCTGCACCATAGTAATATTGGCCTGTTTTACCGTTTCCGCCAGGGCCGGTAGCATCAAATGCTGTCATTGAGCCGCCACCGCCGCCAGGCTTGCCTTTACCACCTTTAGCATGCATCAAACCTTCCCATGCAGATACAACATCACCAGTGTGGGCGTCGATAAACGCCATAGGGCGTGAAGGTGAATCTTCACTCGGAGCGAAATAAGTCACTTGGTATACTAAACGAGCGACTTCTTCATCCGCTAAAATCATTAACGTTGCTGATTCATCTTCAATATCATTCTTACTGTGCCCATTTAGGCGCGTTAGTGCATTGATCGCTTTGTTTGCATTAATAGATGCTTTAGTCGACTGAATATCTTGTCCAATATTGCGGATAATTATACCGTCAACCGCTTGCAATTCGCCGCTACCATTTTCAGTGACAACGACGCTATGTCCATAAACAGGAACACCATCAAATTCTTGCTTAAAGCGTTTTTTTATTTGACCGTTTTTAGTCGCAAAACTTTTTCCTGATTTAAAGGTATCTTTATCGGACATTTTTAACGCATGTCCTAATGCTTTACCCTTGATAGTGTGATCTTTGAGGTGTTGTTTTTCTCCAGCTGAGGCGGCAGAAGAAGCGATGGCTAAAGAGATTGCAGCACTAACTGCAAGCTTATTTTTTGATACTTTCATTTACGTCTCCCAACAAATGAAATATTTTTAATATTGATATATTTATTATAATTTTAATTTTTTGTAACTAAATGTTTAGATACATGTTTAAACTACGTCAATATTTAGTGTTTGAGCAAGTTTTTTTTACAAAAATTACATAAATAGTTAAAAGAATATTTTTGGTAAGGGATTATTCTTTTAATATTCAAAGGATTATGATTTTAAAAAACGCGTTGGTTATTAGTTTTGTCCAATAAAAGGAAAGAATCGTATAGCTCCAAGTTTTATTTCTCGCTAAGCGATTTGTATAATTATGTTTACTGTTTGGTTTGAGTGGAATACTCTTTTAATTCATTAATAAATATAGAGTTAGTTTTGATTATACCTCTCTTGTTACGCATTAATTACAAAAAATTAACTTATTCTGTTTGGATTTCTTCAAAAAACAGGTGATTCTTTGTAAAATTATTGTTAGATTTCTACTTAAGGAAAATGCCCCTTGCAGATAAACGGTAAGTAATTACATCAACTCGCGAGGCAATTATTAGATATAGGCATTAGGTCATTCACACTAAAATTGAAGATGAATTACTATGAAGAAATGGTTTTTTTCTCACGATGGCGAAATATCAGGACCATACGGTATTAAAGCGGCTAATGAAATGGTTGCTAAGCATCCCAATGCGTTTGCTTGGCATCCTACGTATGCACAATGGACACCCGTAAGTTGCATTGATGAGTTTGATATTTTTGTCTCTGTGCCTAAGCCCCCAAGTGACGTACCGAAAGAGCTTTACGAAGACTATGTCGAAAAAGAACGTGACATGATATCGACACTTGATCGCATTAGTAAAACGTTAAAGTCGACAAGTGACTCATTATCAGATTTAGACCATGATATCGATACGTGCACTGATGTTGCTCACAACTTAAATGTTCAAGTTAAAAATACAATTGAACAAATTGAACAACAATATGCAGCTCTTAAGAAAAATTTAGCTGGTGTAACTAAAACTTCCTAACGTTGATGCTTACCCAACAGTAAGTATGCGTATTAACGATAATAAGGATTACCTACATGAAAAAATGGTATTTTTCTAAAGGTGGTGAAGTAAGCGGTCCGTTGGATCTGCTAAGCGCTAAAAAATTCATTGAAAATAAAAGCGATTATTATGGCTGGCACCCATCTTTTAGAACTTGGAAACCTGTAACAATGATCGGAGAGTTTTCTGAAGTTGTGAAAGCAGCTCCTTTACCAAGTCAGGTACCCAAAGAGCTGATTAATGAATTTAATCAGAAGAAGCGTGGATTGAATGAAAAGTTGAGCCAGATTTTGGAAGGCTTAAAAGAAACTCACACCATTAAAACGAAGCTCAAGAAAAAAATTAATATTTATAAAGAACTTACTGAAAATTTAAGTGATGATTTCAAATCAGCAATAGAAAGTGTAGAAAACCAATATATTAGCTTTACGAAGCGAATTGCCAAATTGGAAGAAGCCGCTGAGATAGCTCGAGGTGAAATTACAGAAGTTGTGAAAGCTTTTGAAGAAAGGGTCGCAAATAAAGAGGCAAACTCGCCTCAAGCAAGCTTTAATCAAAATGAGCAACTACATGAAGACCAAGATGCTCCAAATGTTAAGGTAAGAAAGTATTCAACAAGTACTGAAAGCGATAACGCGGTGGCTAACGATAAAGCGCAAGAAGAGGTCTCTAGTACAAAGACTGAAAAATCTGATGGCGTAAAATCTCCCAGACGTATTGTCGTAGATACTAAAGCGCCTCAGATCATTAAAGCGGATACTTCGACAGAGCAATCACCGAAAACAAAAGAGAGTAAGCCGACACCTCGGGTCACTAAAATATCGACTTCGGCAGATGATGCCCCGCTATCTAAAGATAAACCAAAAATAAATGAGGATAATAAAGGTTTATTACAAACGCCGCCTCCGGTTAGTGTAGCTAAAATAACTTCATTATCGGAAGAGGAACCTGAGCAAAAAGACAGTTTTACTGGTGTCAAAGGATTATTTAAATCGGTTTTTAAAACCTCTTCACCTGCACCCAAGTTTTCAACGCAATTGAAACAGTCGGTGATGAAAGATGTTCAACCAGAGGTTGTTTCTCAGAACAGTAATGATGATGGAAATGTTGTCGAGCTTAAATCAGCACAGGCTGAGGAAGAGAAAGAAGTCGTCGATGATTTCATTGATGAAGATGAAGCAGAGAAAAATAGGCGTTTGAGAAGACGCAGAAGACGCAGATAACATGTTTGTGTTAACTCTCCTTTAAAAAAGTTGTTGTAGGCAACTATGACAACTTTTCACATTTTAAATGGTGATAGTCTTTATCACCGTTGGCCGTCTTCTCTAGGGAAAAACACTATCATCATGCGTGAATGCTTAATCGATGGTGATCTAAGTGGTGACATAAACGATGACCATTTAGTCGAGTTTTATAAAACTCGAGCCAATTTTTTGAGCAGATACCCGCAAGTAACCGAACAAGAATATCTAGAGCGAAGTGTCGAACAAATTAACCGAATAAGAGCCATTCCTGTTGATGCCAATATTTGTTGCTGGTTTGAACATGACCTTTTTTGTCAAACTAACTTTTGGTTTGTCGTTAGATTACTTGCTAAGTACCACCATTTATCCAACGTTTACTTTATTGGGCCTAGCCTTGGGAATGAATATAGCTTCGCCCATATGAGCAATATCGAGCTTGTTGAGCGTTATCAAAGCAAGCAATTTATTACGGCCCAAGAACGTGCTGATATCGGCAAACTTTGGGATGCATATCAAAATAAACAATTAAAAAACATGTTGTTATGCGCTAATCGATTAACTCAAAAGTTTTCGTTTATCCTTGCTGCTGTAAATGCTCACCTAGCCAGACAGCCAGATGAAACCGGACTTGGCTATCCAGAAAGGCAATTACTTAATATTATGAAAGAGCTTAATAGTGTTTACTTCCCAGAAGTTTTTAAAGAGTTTACTCGTCGAACGGCAATCTATAGCTTTGGTGATCTACAAGTCAAAGCCATGTTTGATAGGCTGCTTGCGAGTCATATCGACAGTAAAGGTTAGTAGGATGAATGGAAATTTCAATGCGAGTTGCTAGCAGATTATATATTGTTTTTTTAATGCTCTTATCCGCATGTAGCCAAACCAAAATTCATTTGGTTACTTACGGCTACAGTGAGCAGGAGCGTCAACGAATTGTTAAGCAGTTTGAGCTGCAAGAGTTGGATATTGTGCTTTCTGATGCTCGAGTACCTCAAGAGTTTCCTTTAGTATCGTTAGCGATGAACCCGAGTTTTTATGACTATTCGATAATCGCAGAAATTGATAAGGTTCTCGAGTCATTAAATATGTCTAGGGAGCAAGAATATCGTTTTGCGCAAGGCCAACACTTTTATAGTAAGCATAATCTCGGTCTGTATATAAGAAATCCTGATGTAAAGGCTTACCCGATGCCTCCATTTTTACGCACTCAATATTGCCAAACAATAGATGCGACTGTGGCATTTCAACCAAATGGTGAATTTGTTTTAGAGTATGAAATCAAAGGTAGCGATAAAGGTGATAATTTGGCTGATTTACTTTACCAAAAAGGTCATTACCTATTTGACGGCGCAACGCTCACGCTTTTTAGTAAGAATTTTCCAAAAATATATTATCGGTTAGAAAAAGAACAAAGAGAAACGTACGATGGTAAAAAGCCAGCTGACGTCTTTTACCCTAAGGGAGACCTCGCCGCATGGCCTTTAGCACGTTGTGAAATGTTAATAATCTACATGTACGATTAGGGCGTTTAGAGCTTTAGAAGTTATTTCTGTAGCGATTGATTGTTTTTACGGATAGGGTTGGACTAATATGGTTATCCCAAAAGATTTAACGATAACGCAGCTGAGTAGCAATAGAAATGCTGTCCAATGTATTCTTTTAACTGCGCTTTACACTTTATTACTTGCCCTGAGCGTGGAATAGCTATGCGTATCACAAGGGCGATTAAAGTGCGGTTGATTCGACGCAAGTTTAACGGTAAAAAGATCAAAGTGCTTCGGGTTAATTTGTACAATTAGACAAAATTTATTCAATGTACAGTTGTTGCGGTTGTTGTTGGTATTGTCAGAAGTTTCGTGTATTTAATTAATTTTTTAGATTATCGGTTTTAACGATTAGGTAAATTATTTTTTGTAGAATAATGCCTTTTTTGTTACGCTTTTAAACGGCGTCGTTATTTCTTCTGGGTTATATATGCTTGCACGGTTTTGTTGTACGTTATTATTGGTTTCTTTTGGTTTAGCTGCCAATGTGAAGTGCCAAGTCGAACCTAATCTATTAGATAAACCAATCGATATATACACGGAAATTTGGCCGCCATTTCAAACATTATCGCAAACTGGGGTTATTGAAGGCGTTTCATCAGAGCAGGTTAAGCGCGTATTAAACCAGGCGAATTGGCCGTATCGTATTCAGGCTTTGCCTTGGGCAAGAGCACTACATAGCGTAAATCAAAAGCCAGGCTCTTTGATTTATTCTATTTCAAGAACCAAGCAGCGTGAACTCAGCTATTATTGGATCCATTTATTAGCGAGTGTAAAAACCAAACTCGTGTCGCTCGCATCACGTCAAGATATTCACATTGAACAACTATCAGATATTAATGGCTATACTATAGCGTTAAAGCGTGAAGATGCCGCAACAACTTTATTCTTAGAGTTAGGTTTTACACCTCAAACTAATATCGTTTTTGTTAATTCAGTTGAACAAGCGTTACTATTAATTAAGTCTGGTCGCGTAGATTTTTATCCTGCCGTTGACATTGCACTAGATCGAGCCGTCATTAATGCTGGATTAGATCGAGATTTATTTAAATTTGTTTATGAATTAGAGGACTTGTCGGTTGATCTTTATTTGGCTGCCAGCAAAAAGAGCAATGAAGTATGGGCTCGTGAATTGAGCGAGCTTTTTTCTTGTTTTCAAGAAGCGACCTAGTTGAGCGTTTAATTGTTCAAATGGTGTATTATGAACCAATATTACCTCCACTTTTGATTACTTAGCCTTCCTAAATAAAACGTGGTTAATACTTAACTCTGTTATTAGTCAAAGACTTAATTTTAAGTCCTTCTTTAGTAAACATTTTTTATTGGTGTTTGTATTAATAAATAGCACTGTTTTAAAAAAGAGGTTTTACGTTGGCCCTTACCGTAAAGGAATTAGCTATCGCGAACTGTTTTAACGGCTTTTTCTCTTCGAATTCTATTCGTTCTAATCGTAAAAACTCTAACTATAACAATCATCTAAGCTTTATTTTTTCCCTTATACGGATATTTACTAAAAACCTTTAACTATCTTATCCGCTACTTAGACATTCACTAATATTGATGCCTAAATCTAAGGTATGCTTTCATTGCTCGGTGGATATGCTCAATTTGAAACTTATGTATAAGTAAAACAAGATCTAGTTTTTATTTATTCATCGAAAGACAGCATAAATGTATTCTCTATTATCGCTATGTTTTGAAGTTATCGTTATACCAATACAATGACTTCGTTAAAAACCAGGGAGGGATTTAACATGGACTGATTATTCGGGCAAAGCCCTTTAGATGACAACCACCTACTGAAGTAACTGATTATTATCTAAAGGGCTGAAAGTAAAAATCCACCTGCATAGCAGGTGGCTTTGACACGGCTCCCTAGAAGGGAGCTTTTTATTTATCGACGTCTAGCTGTAACTGTCGCTCTTCCTCTTCTTTAGCAACCTTATCTTGATATCGAACATACCTTTTTATTATCGCTTCGTTTGCTCCTACCGAATCAACAAAGTATCCTCGCTGCCAAAAATGGTTACCCCAAAGCTTCTTCTTTCTCAAATAAGGAAATTTATTAAAAAGCCTTATGGCTATTCGACCTCTAATAAAACCTACTAATTCTGACACACTTAAACTTGGTGGTGTTCTTACAAGTAAGTGAACGTGACCTATCTGAACATTTAGCTCTACCACATGACATTTCTTCATATTGCAGTAGACATAAATGCTACGATATACCTCCTTACCTACTTTACCCGTTAATATCTTATATCTGTACTTCGGTGTCCAAACGATGTGATACTGGTATCGATAGAACACGTGTGAAGCCTGTTCATATCGGCTCATGTTATTTACTCCTTTATTTGCTGGTTACAAACGAAGTCAGTATTTAACATGAGCTCTTTACGGGCAAAGCCCCGACTGAACGATCACCACCTCCATAGGAGGTGGTTTTGAGTTAACAATAAAAAAGCCTCACTTCAAAAAGTGAGGCTTTAAAAGTGGCTCTAGTAAATGCTCAGTTTAGCAATTACCTACAAGTGTCCAGTAGCCATAGCCGCTATCAGGAGCCCAGTAATAAACCGTGTAGTTAGCTTGATATAGTTTACCTTGGTATTGAACCTGTTGACCTGGGTAGTATGTTGTCCATAATTCCCACTGACTAACACCTTGACAATTACCAGGGTTCGTAGTTCCTGACGATACAGAAACGGTTTGAGTAGTACTAGCTTCAGCATCGTCATTATCTGTTACGGTTAACTTAACTTCGTAATCACCGCCTTCAGCGAAGGTATATTGATAGTTAACGCCTGTAGCTGGCATACCACCGATACTCCACTCATAAGATGTAATGCTACCATCTGAGTCTGTGCTACCCGATGCATCGAATGTACAACTTAAACCATCACAGTCTACGTTAAATCTTGCAACTGGCGCTTCGTTTTCACCAGGAGTTGTAGAGTCTCCGTCATAACGACCCGTTAGTGTTACGTTTGCATAGTTGCTATAACCGTTCAACATTACGTGATAAGTACCAGCTTGCGCATTGGTAATATTACAAACTTCTTCGTTGCCATCTTTATATGGGCGACAATCGTAGCTTGAAGTAGTTGGTTTGCTGCCAGCTTTTACATATAAATCTGCATCACCCGAACCTCCTGTGATAGAAAAGCTCAAGTTCGTCGCATTTGCTGGTACATCCATTGTGAAGTATTGGCTTTCACCTTGACTACCTGAAACGCTTACACCCTTGCCGTTCTCTAATCCGTCTCCTGGCTCAACTGGTCCAGTGCCATCGTCACCACATTCGCCAACACCAACAGCACACCAAGCATTTTTCAATGTGTTTGCTTCTGCATCACCGTACGTTTGCTGAGCGTAGTCAATGGTAGCTTGACGAGCGTCTGCAAATGTTGCATTAGCTTGTAAACCATCTTTGTAAGAGTAGAAGAAAATCTGTTCTGCTTTATCCAAGCCAATACCTTCAACTTGTTGAGATGTTTTACCACGCGGGTGAGAGCCACCTTGTACGGTTAATACATAAGCAAGGTTAGAAATACCAGAGTTTAAGTGTACACCGCCACAGTCATTTTGTTGATTACACTGTTCCCATGATTGAATGTAGGCAAATTTTTCTGGGAAGTAATCTTTAGATACACCATCAGCGGTCGGGTTATCCATATGTCTAAATGGTTGACCGTCTTTACGGATTTCTTCACCTAGTTTCCAATTCGGTACGGACAAGCCACGTTTACGTGCATCGGCGTTCATTCCCATGATGTCAGAGAACGACTCATTTAAGGCACCTGAACCATTACGATATGTTAAGTTAGAGAACGATGTTGTAACGCCATGGCCTAATTCATGTGCAATTACATCATAATCATTTGTGAAAGCATTAAAGCGTGTACCATCACCATCACCATATATCATTTGCTTACCAGTCCAAAAAGCGTTGTTCACACCATTACCTAAGTGAACACTTGAAATAATTTTTGAACCTCGGTTATCAAAGCTGTCCATACCAAATTGGTTTTTAAGGTAGTCGTAAACATCTGACGCACCGTCATGAGCTTGCTGGCCTTGAGCATCATTACATGCTTGATTGTCAGTACATAAAAGTCTGCCTGGCAATTTGTGTTCGTCAGCTTGACTTTCAACCGTTTGGTTATCAAGAGAGTGTGTCGAACGAGATTTCGCAGAATGAACTTGTGGCCAGCGACTTAACACATCGGCAGAGCCAGCATCAAAGAAAATAATGTCGCGTCCCCAAGCCATTGTCTCGTTGGAATAAGACACTTCAATTTTCCAGGCTTGAACAGCTTGACCAGTTTCTGAAGAGTAGTAGTAAGCTAGCTCTGGCTCGCCCACAACAGAGCCTAAATTTTGGGCAGCGCGAAGCACGTTGTTTTTAGCTCTAGCACTAGTCATAACTCCTAGTTTAGCTGAATTTGTGCTTACCTTTGCTACGTGACCTGTAACAGAGAATATTTTTCCTTCAACATTGTTGGTGAAAGAATTTCCAAGCTGTAGTTGAGGGTTTTGAACGTCTAATTTCTCGCGAATAACCATTTCTGTGCCATATACAGGCAACCCATCAATGGTTTGAGTCAGACGAGACGTTCTGATGCCGTTGTTGTCTACATACTGTGATCTAACTTTAAATTCTTCTCTTCCAGTTGCTTTATATGATGGTTCTGCTGAAAGTATATTTTTTAAGGTGGAAATTGCTTGATCTGCTTTCATAGAGCCAAAGTCGCCACTTAAGTAAGAAGGGGCACCTACTGATGTAGTAGCTTGAATGGCATAATTATAGTCTTGGTTTGCTGCGATAGCGGTTGCTGAGGTTGCTGCTAAAACAGCGCCTACTAACATAGCGATTTTATTGGGTTGTAGTTTCATTTTCTCTTCCTGTCGTTCTTCTAGTCGATATTTTTTTATTATGAGTACTGTTTTAAAACTCTTACTGCGTCTTTAGTTATCAATTGTTAATGAATTATTAAAGATTTTGTAATAATTATTTAACAGTTAACCTAAAAGTAAGCCGATATCTGCTGTTGTGGAAAGTGGTAATGGCATGAAGTGTTAATATTTGGTAACGAACCGAATGATATTTGTAGTAAGCGATGATTCTCAGAATTTATCTCAGTGAACATTAGATAACTAAAACTTTATCTATTGATAAATTAAAGTTATCGAAGAGGTTGAATGCGTTAAAACTATATAAAAAGACGCTTTTTTAAGCAATATATTTAATTACATTTATACTTTTGCACTATCAAGCTATTCACGTTAAGTTGAATATTTACCCACATTGTAAAATTGGAATACGTCATGAAGAAAATGATAACGATAAATAATAAAGAGTTTACAATCGATGTTCCTGAAGATATGCCTTTATTGTGGTTTCTAAGAGATAGACTTGAGTACACCGGGACGAAGTTTGGTTGTGGTGCCGGCTTATGTGGTGCCTGTACAGTTCATGTCGATGGTCAGGCAACACGCTCTTGTGTTTTACCCGTAAGTGCCGCAGTGGGTAAAAAGGTTACTACAATAGAAGGGCTTTCCGAATCGGGTGAGCATCCGTTGCAAAAAGCATGGCTAGCGAATAACGTTCCTCAATGTGGTTATTGTCAGGCGGGGCAGATTATGAATGCCGCCAGCTTATTGGCTCAAAACAAGAACCCTTCAGATGAAGATATTGACTCTGCCATGCAAGGTAATATATGTCGTTGCGGAACCTATCAGCGGATTAAAAAGGCGATTAAATCGGCCGCTTATGAACTTGCCAAGGAGGCTTAATATGAATTCATACCTTACAAATAAGCTACAAGGGATCGATGAAGAGGTCGAGAATCACGGTCGTCGTCAATTTTTGAAAGTAGCCTCGGTTGCTGGTGGAGGGCTGATGATTGGCGTTAACTTTAGTGTTAATGCTAAACCTAATGCTGATCTCAACGCTGGTGACTTTAATCCTAATGCTTTTATTCATTTATATGAAAATGGTGACGTTACCATTTATTGTGGTCGCTGTGAAATGGGGCAAGGTATTAGTACGGCGCTACCTGCGGCAGTTGCCGATGAAATGGAGGCAGATTGGCAGCGCGTTAAGGTTTTACAAGGCGAAGGTAATGAAGAAAAGTATGGGCCGCAGGATACAGGCGGCTCAAAAAGCATTCGTGTCATGTTTGACCCGATGCGCGAAGCGGGGGCAGCGGCTAAAGCAATGTTAATTGCTGCAGCAGCAAGGGTTTGGCAAATAGAAGTCAATCAATGCGTCGCTCAGAATCATTATGTTGTTAATACCTTAAACCAGCAAAAAATCTCATACGGTGAATTGGCAACATTAGCTGCGAAAATGGAGGTGCCTAAAAACGTCACCTTAAAGCAAAAACATGAGTATCGATATATTGGTAAGAAAGTTGACCGACATGATCAACGTATGGTTGTTGTGGGAGAACGCCAATATGGTGTTGATACTAAATTACCTGGCTTAAAGTACGCAGCAGTCGTTCATTGCCCAGTGTTAGGTGGCCAGCTTAAATCTCTTGATAAAAGTGAAGCATTGAAGCTTACTGGTGTTAGCGATGTCGTCGTCATCGATCGATTAAAAGCCCCATTTGGTTCAGTTGGTGCCGTTGCGGTTGTCGCCGATAATACATGGACAGCGCAACAAGGGGTTAAAAAGCTTAAAGTAGAGTGGGATTTAGGCGTAAACAAAAACTACAACACCAAAGCGTATCGCGCTGAGTTAGTCAAAAATGTTGAAAAGCCAGCTGAATTAGCCGCCGAGCGAGGTAATTTGGATGAAGCGTTTAGTCAGGCAAGCGTTAAGGTTAAGGCAACCTATACCGGAGGTCATTTATGCCATGCACCAATGGAGCCCAATGCCAGCGTCGTGTGGGTACAAGATGATAAATGTGAAGTGTGGGCTTCAACTCAAAGTCCTGCCGATATCCAAAAGGTGCTAGCCGGCTTTTTAAAAAGAGAGCCTAAAGATATCAAGGTAAATGTGATGATGGCAGGAGGGGCCTTTGGACGTAAATTTAAGTGTGATTACGTTCATGAAGCTGCGGCGATCTCACAACAAATAAAAGCTCCTGTTCAACTGATCTGGTCAAGAGAAGAAGATATGCGTACCGGTTATTATCACTCTATCAGTGCGCAGCATATCGAGGCATCATTAGATGAAAATAATAATGTCACTGGCTGGCTTCATCGGGCGGCTTTTCCATCAATATCTTCGTTATTTAATCCCGCTTTAGATAGAGCTCCAGCACAAAGTTTGGCTGATATAGAAAACCATCCATTTGCGATTGCAAATTTCAGGTGTGAAACTGGTTATGCGCCTGCTCATACTAGGATTGGGTGGTATCGAGCAGTATATGCAATTTTTTATGGTTTTGCGTTTTGCTCGTTTGCCGATGAGTTAGCACATAAAGTAGGAGTTGATACGGTTACTATGCTCAACAACCTGTATGATGCTAATACAGATCCTAAATATGCAGAACAAATTAACCGTTCTAAAGGGGTGTTAGCATTAGCGGCAGAAAAAGCGGGTTTTGGTAAAAAGCTGCCCGCTAATGAAGGTATTGGAATAGCCGTTCATTATAGTTTTAGAAGTTATGTTGCAATGGCGGTTCATGTCAAAGTTGATGGTGATAATATCAAGGTATTAAATGTTGATTGTGCTATTGATTGTGGGCAAGTATTAAATGTTGATGGTGCAACAGCGCAAATGGAAGGAGCCGTTGTCATGGGAATGTCACTGGCACTTTATACGGAAATTAGTTTTGAGAATGGCGCTGTTGTTAATAGTAACTTTCATGATTATCCAGTAATGAGGATATCGGATATGCCAAATGTTAATGTGCATATAGTTGACTCAGATGAAAGTCCGACAGGGCTTGGAGAACCTGGTGTTTCACCTTTTGCGCCTGCGCTTTGTAATGCGATATTTGCTGCGTCTGGCAAACGTTATCGTGATCTACCTATTAAACCAATTTCAGCTTAGTCTGATTATTTCTAGCTCGAGCCACGTTATCTAGCGTGGCTTTTTCAATATTGAGTGCTGATAAATCTAAACGTTAACCTGCAATAATGCGTATTTATGCTATGTTCAAAGTAATAGGTGGAAATATGACTGATGATGTATCGACAACGCTTTGTACGCACACCCAGAAATGAGTTAATAAACAAACATTACCTTTGTTATTTGGTATTTGTTGCCATTTTTTTAGTTTATAGCTCAGTTTCTTATGCTAAATCAATCAAGGTCGGCGCTGACTATTGGCAGGGCTATACTAACGAAGATGGCACTGGCGTTTATTTTGATATACTTCGTCAGGCTTTATCTGGCTATGACATTGACATTTCCATAGACAGTTATAACCGATTAAAACATCGCTTTAATCAAGGAGAATTAGACATTGTCGTTGGCGTATTTCGCGAAGATTTACCCAGAGCGATTTACCCTCAATGGCACCTTGATACTGAGTACCCCATTGTCGCCATGTATAAAAAAGATCGGTTTCGTATTACCAACCACACACAACTAACTAATTTAACCGTTGGGTGGCTTAGAGGTTATCAATTTGAAAAATTCTTACCAAACGTTAGTGCCCCCTATTTAACAAACTCATTAGCTACCGGCTTTGAGTTGCTCGACAAAAATCGCATCGATGTTTTTGTCGATTATGTTTATAACATTCCCGATTCATCCAAACTGGGCTATATACAAGTTATGCCAGAGCGTAAGATTTACCTCGCTTTTACTAAAACGCTTTATGGCAAGCAGTTAAGTGAAGTGTATGATAAAGGAATGAAAACGTTAAGAGATACAAAACGTTTAGCTGAAATATTTGGTGAAGAGTATCCACATACAAAATTTGCAGAGTTTAATGACAATAAACAGAAAATCATCGTGCAAACTACGGATGTTAATTTACTGCGCGATTATCAAGGGGAGCTTTATAACTCTTCAGAAAGTAAGTTATTGCAAATGATCCGTGATCGACTGATTAATTATGACTTAGAATTTCAATTGCTACCGAGTTATTCTCAGCTAGCACAATATCAACAAGAGGATTTTATTTGTTTTAGCAACATGATTAAGTCGCCAGATAGAGAAAGTCAGTTTTTGTTTAGTGAACCATTTACACTTTATTTAGGTTTGAGACTCTACAGTTTGTCGCCAATAACAGAGCAAAACTCAGTTGACCTATTGACTTATTTGCTTTCAAATCCAGATAAAACAATAGGCATACAACCAAGTAAGAAATATACCAAGGTTATTGACCAGCAATTACAGCAAATAAAAAGTGCCCAGAAGCTTAATTTACCGTTACAAACCTACAAGGCAATTGAGATGTTTGCAGGGCAACGCTATGACTTGATGCTTGAATACCCCTCGGTAATGATTAATCACCTAGCCTTGTTAGCCAATAAACAAGTTTATAGTTATCATGTTAGCAACAGTGATTATTATGCACTAGGGCATTTTATGTGTCCTGATACTCAAGCTAATAGATTGTTTATCAATAACTTTAATGAATTATTAGTGGAGATTTATCACGATAAGGCTTTTTTCGATATTCTTGCTGCAACAATAGATAAAAAAGAATATGCTGGGTTTGTCTCATTTTTTAATCGTATATTTTTACACTCGAATCATTAGAATCACATAGGAATCATTTTTTAATGCGCTTATCTGTTTTTACCAAATTGCTTAACTCCTCAATAAACCGTTTTCCGAAATGTTTTTTACTAATCAGTACAACGTTATCTTTTGCCTCTCTCGGCACCGACTTTAACCAGTGCAAACAACAATTGACTGATAAAGCTATTGCAGAGGGTTACTCGTCCTATATTAGCGAACAGGTTATCGCAAATTTAACGGCTATCGAACGTGTCAAAGTACTTGATAAACGCCAACCAGAATTTAGTGAGTCATTTGATGAATACATTAACAAGCGGGTTAGCGATTACCGAGTTAAGCAAGGTCAAGAAAAGTTAAAGCAATATGATGAGTTGTTAACTAAATTGACTAAGCGATACGGTGTTCCCAAACAATATATCGTGGCATTTTGGGGCTTAGAAACCAATTATGGCCGGCATAAAGGTAAAATGTCGGTATTAAACTCAATTGCGACTTTGGCTTGTGATCCTAGGCGCAGCGATTATTTTACCGCAGAGTTATTCCAACTGTTTGACCTGATTGAAGCAAACAAAGTAACCGTTGAGCAGCTGCAAGGTTCCTGGGCAGGGGCGATGGGGCATATGCAATTTATGCCAACAGCGTTAAAAACTTATGGGATTGACGGTGATAATGATGGCAAGCTCGATGTCTGGGATAGTGAAGTTGATGCGTTGACATCCGCCGCGAATTATTTACAACAGATCGGTTGGCAGTTTAAAGAGCGATGGGGTAGGGAAGTGCTATTACCTGACAATTTTGATTTTAGCCAAGTACAAATTGATAAACCCTACCCGCTGAGCTTTTTTAAAGCTAAAGGTATTAAAACCGTTTATGGGCATGCATTGGCAGATTATCCCATTGATGCGGAGTTATTTCTGCCTTCAGGACAACACGGGCCAGCATTTTTAACCTATCCAAATTTTGATGTCATTATGAAATGGAACTTGTCAAAAAATTACGCTGCAGCCGTTGGCTTGTTAGCGAATAGGCTGGTTGGCGCTCCTAAACGTAATTATCAAGCATTAGATGATAAACACCGTTATACCCGAGAGCAGTTAAAAGCATTGCAACAGCGCTTACAAGATATGGGCTATAACACAGGAAAGCCAGATGGTATTTGGGGACCCAATAGTCGTAAAGCGATTCGAGCATTTCAATTAGCCAATAACTTGGTTGCTGATGCCTATCCTTACGCAGAAGTTTTTGAAAAAGCTGATGTGGATAAAGCCGAGTTGATGAACTAGCGCTGTTTTAATTACCTAAATCAGATGCTTTAGTGAGTTAATTCACCGGTTATTTATTTTAATTACTTAATCATTCAAGCTATTCGGCATTGATAACTGTTGTTATAATGCCGAACAATTCATTCGTAATAATTTTATTTTTTAGAGGTTACGTAGATGTCGGAAGCTGAAAACCGTCCTACAAATTTTATTCGCCAAATTATCGATGCCGATCTTGCTAGCGGCAAACATAGCTCTGTACACACGCGTTTTCCACCAGAGCCTAACGGTTATCTACATATTGGCCATGCCAAGTCTATTTGTTTGAATTTTGGTATCGCTCAAGATTATAAGGGGTTATGTAATCTACGTTTTGACGATACTAACCCAGAAAAAGAAGACATTGATTACGTTAACTCTATTCAGGCAGACGTCAAATGGTTAGGTTTTGAGTGGGCTGGTGATATTCATTACTCGTCTGAATACTTTGACCAATTGCATGATTACGCCGTTGAATTAATTAACAAAGGGTTAGCTTATGTTTGTTTTCTAACCGGCGAACAAGCGAAGGAATACCGTGGTTCGTTAAAAGAGCCAGGTAAAAATAGCCCATACCGTGATACGCCAGTAGAGGAAAACCTCGCCTTGTTTAAGAAAATGCGTGACGGTGAGTTTAAAGAAGGTGAGTGTACATTGAGAGCTAAAATAGACATGAGCTCAAGCTTTATGTGTATGCGAGATCCTGTACTTTATCGTGTGAAATTTGCTCATCATCACCAAACAGGCGATAAATGGTGCATTTATCCGATGTACGATTTCACCCACTGTATTTCGGATGCGATTGAAAATATAACGCATTCTTTATGTACGCTAGAGTTTCAAGATAATCGACGTTTATACGACTGGGTGATTGATAATATCTCTATTGAATCTCGTCCTCGTCAGTATGAGTTCTCGCGTTTGAACCTAGAGTATACGGTTATGAGCAAACGTAAACTCAATGCCTTGGTGGAAGAGAAGTTGGTCAGTGGCTGGGATGATCCACGTATGCCAACGATCGCTGCATTCAGGCGTCGTGGTTATACTCCAGCTTCTATCCGAGAGTTCACCAAACGTATTGGTGTTACTAAAATGGACAATACCGTTGAAATGGGCGTGCTTGAAGCTTGTATTCGAGAAGATCTCAATGATAATGCTCCTCGTGCTATGGCGGTTTTAGAGCCAATAAAAATGGTGATTGAAAACTACCCTGAGGATAAAGTTGAACAGTTAACCATTAAGAACCATCCAAGTGATGATTCGCAAGGAAGTCGCATTGTTCCTTTTGCTAAAGAAATTTTGATTGAGGCAGAAGACTTCAAAGAAGAAGCGAACAAAAAATACAAACGATTGGTGTTAGGGAAAGCTGTGCGTCTAAGAGGCGCATATGTAGTTACTGCGACGCGTTGTGATAAAGACGAGCATGGTAATATAACCACCGTGTATTGCGATTACGATGAAGCGACTCTAGGAAAGAATCCTGCAGATGGCACTAAGCCTAAAGGTGTTATTCATTGGGTGAGTGCTCAACATGCGGTTGATGCCACAGTTAGGTTATATGATCGATTATTTACTGTGCCTAATCCTGGAGCCGAGCAAGACTTTCACGCGGTTATCAATCCTGACTCTTTGGTGGTGATTGAAAACGCAAAAGTTGAACCTTCTTTAGTTGACGCAAAACCTGAGCAAGCGTTTCAGTTTGAGCGCCAAGGGTACTTTTGTTTAGATAATAAAGAAGCAAGTAAAGATAACTTGGTTTTTAATCGAACGGTAGGGCTTCGCGATACGTGGGCTAAAATAGCAAATAGCTAATCACGACAAGATAATCGACAATTGATGAAAAGCGTGGCAATTGTCGCGTTTTTTCTTTTGGGGTAGAGCATCATGTTATAGCCATTGAATTAACTATTTATTTCAATTGGTATTAATTAACCTCAGCTCTGCATAAGAAATGCATTTCTAACGTCTATTTTTACTCACTTCTGCGTTATATTGTCGTGAAATAGCTGGCTATTCCTACAACAATACGCCTTGAATTAAGTCAAAAATAGCTCGCTAGAAAGTCACATTAGATTTAAGTTCCTGATTTTATTGTTTTTGTTGTATTTCTTATACAAACCTGAGGTTTATTATTGGTAACAGAGATTGTAATTATTGTCGTGCTCGATAAAATGAACCTTAATATAAATCACTTAAGGATAAGTATATGAAACCCTTATTAGTCTTAATCGTCTCGGTAGTGCTTTCATTTCAAGCGCTTGCAGAAGTTACACTAAATAAAACAACTGCTTCTCAATATTTTGAAGCGATTAAAAAATTACAACTATTCGAGCAGAAAAACCCAGAGCTTGCTAAGCGATTGAACAACAGCGATTTTTTAAATAAAGACAAGTTCATGTCAATGATCAAGAGCTATCCTCAGTTTAGTGAAATTGAAGAGCAGGTAAAACAAGCCGGTTTGCCAAACTTCGACGCTTTTTATGAGTTAGGTATGCGAGTCACCGGGGGAATGATGGCGGTGCAGATGGAACAAATGCCACAAGGTATGGATATCGAACAGCTTTTTTCCTCTCAGCAGCAAACTATTGAAAAAATGAAAGCTGCTAATGTTCCGCAAGAACAAATAGATGAGATGTCAAAGTCTTTGCAAGAGCAACGTTCGAATATGGATCAAATGTTACAACTCGCCAAACGCGCTTCTGATACAGATGTTGATTTTGTGAGAAAGAATATTTCTTGGCTTATGCAGAATATGCAAACTCAAGCCGATCAAGGATAACATATACACGAGAGCGTTCATTTTTGAACGCTCAACTGAATGATAGACTACGGCAAAAGGTAGCTAACCCCAGAAGCTATTTGTCTATTTTAACTATCGTTAGCAAACTATCTCAGTTAGAATGCCAGCCCATCGTTATCGCAAATAATTTATTTATGCCATTTGTCTTTTCTGTTTTTTTAGGCGCATTCTTACTTTTTCAAATACAGCCATTGGTCGCTAAAATTATACTACCCGTGTTCGGAGGCGGCGCAGCTGTTTGGACAGGGTGTTTACTCTTTTTCCAGTTTTTTTTACTACTAGGCTATTTGTATGCTCATGTGCTTGCTCGGTATTTTGATTTCAAAAAACAGCTATTAATTCATGTTGGTTTTGTGGTCATCAGCTTATTTGCACTGCCGATTGGTATAGACTTAGCCAGTGTTAGCCAAAGCTCTCCATTAATTGGCATCTTATCATTATTAACATTGCACATTGGCTTACCATATCTACTGCTTTCAGCAACAGGACCTTTGTTGCAACGTTGGTTGAGTGTGATTGATGAGGAGAAGATACCGTTTAAGCTATACGCTTTATCTAATGTCGCTTCAATGGTGGCACTATTGTCATTTCCGTTTATATTCGAAGCATACTTTACGCAACATCAACAGACCATTGCGTGGAGTATTGGATATTTAGCGTATGTTGTTGCGATGACATTATTGATTATTTGGCTCTACCGACGAAAGTTGGCTGGAATAAATAATTCACGTTTTGTTGTGCTGGAAAAGTCTGACTGGTCGATATCATTTTTATGGTTGATGCTTTCTGCCGTTGGGGTTGTTTTGTTGGTGGCAACCACCAATGCAATGACACAAAATGTGCCACCTGTGCCTTTTTTATGGATATTACCATTATCCCTTTATTTACTCACTTTTGTTATTTGCTTCCATCATCACCGTTGGTATGTGCGTAGCTTTTGGTTCATATTATTTAGTTTGTGCGCCTTGGTTGCCTTATTAATGTACTTTATTGGCAGTCAGTTTGATATTGTCATGCAAGTGAGCATGTACTCGTTAATATTGTTTTCTGGTTGTATGGTTTGCCATGGTGAGCTGTTACGTCACAAGCCGCACCACCAACATTTGACTTGGTTTTACTTGGTTATGGCTTTTGGTGGTTTTGCTGGCAGTGCTTTTGTCGCTTTTATCGCGGTGAATTTATTCACGCAATATACAGAATATCCGTTGTCAGTTATCGCTGTGCTATTGCTATTTTCATGGTCAATAGCGCGAGAACAGTACGGTAAAGCATTTAAAATGCCAGCGTATGCGAGTGCTGGTTATGCTGTCGTACTGATAGGGTTGTTCGTCATGCTCAATCAACAGTATGTGAAAACCAATGTGATGAGTGAGCGAAACTTCTATGGCATCATTAGCGTTAAAGATGTGATCAATGACCCGTTTAATGAGCGTCGTTTAATTGATGGCACGACATCTCATGGTACGCAATCATTAGATAAAACGCAGGACAATACGCCACTTAGTTATTATCGAGAGCAAACCGGTGTAGCATTGGCGTTTGCTGCGTTAAGAAATAAAGAAGCAATCAAAGCCGGTTTTATCGGCTTAGGCGCCGGGACACTGGCAGCCTATGGCCAAGAAAATGATAAATTTACTTTTTATGAGTTAAACCCAGCAGTCATTAGTGCAGCTCAATCTTACTTCAGCTATTTGTCGAACAGTTTCGCCACGATTGAAATTATTGCTGGTGATGGTCGAGTTTCTTTGCATAATCAGTTGTTGGCAGGAAGGCCTCAAGCATTTGATTTGTTAGTGATTGATGCGTTTTCAGGCGATAGTATTCCTCAGCATTTATTAACACAAGAAGCGATAGCACTGTACTATAAACATTTAAATGCTAATGGCATTATTGCTGTTCATATTTCTAATAGTCACCTTGAACTTACGGGTTTACTTAAAGGGCTCGCTGAGCAAAGTGGCAGTGAATGGCATTATTTTTTTACCAAAGGTCAAGGTAGTCACCAGCATGACACCCAGTGGTTTTGGCTAACCAAGCAAGTAGCCTATAGTGATTCAAGTATTGTTAAAGCTTATAAAAACAATGATGTCATCGCCAACAAACCTGCAGTGATTTGGACAGATAATTTTAGTAGCTTACTTTCGGTATTAAAGTAGCGCTCTTCAATATCCGTTAATTAAAATTAGTTAAAATTAATTTAATTGTTTTAGCTGCTGCAAATAATGTGCATAGCCCTGTTGGTTAAAGTGAGCTGAGCATGGGTTCATAAAACCATGGTGAAAATCACATTGCTCAATCGTTATCTGGCGATTTTTGGCCAATTGCGTGATAACTTCATTGACATCAAAATGTTGTTCTTTAACGGGAAAGATAAGCTTTATTGGTTGACGTGGCGCAAGTGAGAGATAATGCCTTATTTGTCCACTATAAAAGCCAGTGACTTGTTTAAATGTTGGGGCATCTGGTTGCGCTATGTAACGCCATAACGCGGTTGCACCAGCACTGAAACCTATAACACTTTCTGGTTTCTTGGCAGTTCTAAAGCACTCATTGACCCGATGTAAATATTGGTCATGTCCACAATGCTCGATAAAGTAGTGGTATGCTTCTGATTCACTTTTAAAACCCGTTGCTAGGCCATTGTACGGGTCAATAACTTCTGCGTTATCAAGTTGCTGAGCGAAACTAAGTAATGGTTTTGTTAACCCGAAAATATCGCTGATAATTAAGTGTTTCACGTTATATCCAACTTATTGTTAAACTACCAACTTCCTTGGTTTTCCATGCTAAGCCAAGGCTCTTGTGGTGGCAGAGCAGTTCCTTTTTGTAAAAGTTCTATTGAAATGCCGTCTGGTGATTTTACAAAGGCCATATGACCGCAACGGGGTGGGCGGTTAATAGTAACGCCATTGTCCATTAACGATTGACAGAGTTGATAAATATCATCAACTTCAAATGCCAAGTGACCAAAGTTTCTACCGCTAAGATATTCTTCGTCACTATCCCAGTTGTAAGTTAGTTCTATCTCTGGCGCACCTAGCTCTGTCGCTAAAAAAATTAAGGTGAATTTACCTGCTGGCACTTCTTTACGTTTAGTTTCGACTAACCCCAGTTTATTAATGTAAAAATCTAATGACTCTTCAAGATCGGTAACACGAACCATAGTATGCAGAAACTTCATATTCAACCTATTAAATTAACTGTTGTGAAACGCTTATTATAACTTGAATAGCCACAGACATTAATGACTAATTAGCGTTATTCACTGCTCAATTTTTACCTAAACTTTAATGTTGCTGACATAACTTTACATATCAATTGTTACTATTTCTAACAATAAATCAATGTGCCATTGGCCTGATTAGGAGAAAAGTAATGTTAAATATTATTAAGCCATTGCCAGCAAGCATGTTACTGCTTATCGTCAGTGGATGTGGTGGAGGTAACGACGCTACTGCCTTGAGCGAAAGTGAGCAATTTCAGAATGAAAATACGGTATTAAAGCCCGAATTTATTATTACCCCACTCAATTCAACGCAAGATACGTTCGCATATTTTGAGTTTGAGTCGACAACGAGCAATAACTTTGAATGCCAAGCTAATCAGCAAGCTATTATTGATTGTACCTCGGGTATAACTGTAATTTTTAATGAATTGGGTGAGCAAAACTTTAGCGTTTGGGCGATCGCTGAAAACGGGCAACGAAGTGAAGCATCGACATTCACTTGGACCATTAAGAGTATTTTTGATGGTGATAAACCGCATCAAGACCTGATAGAAACACAAGTGTTGCCAAGTCAAGCCGATGCCAATAGCTGGCGTGGTATTTTTCGGATAAATTGTGACTTTTCACACTTAAGTTACAATGATCCTATTGTTTATCCAGGTCAAGAAGATGTCGCTCACCTGCATCGTTTTTACGGGAATACCTTGGTGGATCACGACACGACCATGGAAAGTTTATATTCAACAGGTGAGTCTAGTTGTCAGGGCGGCGCATTAAATCGCTCTTCTTATTGGGTGCCCGCACTGCTTGCGCCTGTGTTTGACAGTAGCACGGGTGAAAAAATATATGATGAAGACGGACAACAACGTTGGCAAGTTGTTCCTGCTGTCGTCGGAAATGATGATGAAGCCCATGAGATATTTTATTATTCAGCGGGTATAGACGATATTGAGGCTATTCAACCTATTCCTGCGGGGCTTAGAATGATAGCCGGTGATCACATGGCGCAACCTGGAGCAGAGCAGGACTTGTCAGTGGTAAGGTGGCATTGTCAATCGTGGGAGTCTAATGATGCAACTAACCCGCGGTTTAGTGCCAGTATTCCAGAATGTGTTGCACCAGATCGGGTAAGAATGGATATCTTTTTTCCGAGTTGTTGGAATGGTGTCGACTTAGATAGCTCCGATCATAAAAGTCATATGGCATATCCGGTAAACAATGGTGGGCCCAACGGAACCGTATGTCCAAGCTCTCATCCAGTCGCGATTGTTCGCCCAAGTTATCATTATGCCTTTGGTGTCAAACCTGAGGTTTATGATCCAGCAACAAAAGCAAGCAAAGGCTGGCGTTTAGCATCAGATAGGTATGAAGTTGGATTTGGTTTTCAAGGGGGGATGTCATTACATGGAGATTGGTTTAATGGTTGGCACCCAGAGGCCATGCAAGCGCTATTAGATAATTGTGTTAAAGGCCAACTTGATTGTCATGATGGCAACTTGGCTAATGGTTATCGCCTATCTGGTACTCAGCCTGGAAGTCAACTAGAGCCCTTAATTATTAACGGTGGAATGGGGGGGAACTAATGTGACAAAGGCATGTTAAAAATACGCTTGCTATCGTTAAACGTAAGTTGAAGATTAAGGTTCGCAATTTATGAATTTAAATAGCTAGTCAGGTAAATTGTAACGGTTATTTTTACTTTGATATTACCTCTATAGTTTTTGTGTGGGATAATATGAAGTCTTAACATTATATTTATATAAATCTATGCATAAATTATTAATAACCACGGCTATGGCTCTATCTTTGCTTGCCAGTAGGAGCGAAGCTGTCGAGTTAGCCATTTTAGATTGTGGCGAAATGAAAGTAAGTGACATGAGTATCCTGTCTCAAGGAAATGAGTATTTAAACGTGAGTGGTACGCTGGTGAACCCATGCCTATTAATTAAACACAATGACAAATACTTACTTTGGGATACCGGTCTTAACGAACAAATGTTTAACGGTAGTGAAAGTGTAAAAGAAGGGGCGTGGGAATACTCGCTAGCTAAATCCCTTACTGAACAATTAAAGCATAAAGAACTGTCTCCTAAGGATATTGATTTTGTTGCCCTTTCTCATGTTCATCCTGATCACAGTGGTAATGCAAATTTATTTGATAGCGCTACTTTTATTACGAGTGCTAAAGAGTTTGAATATATGTATTCTCAGCCGGTCAAAGCACTTTTTGGTGACGGCTATTCCAAGCTAAAGAAAAGTTCTTTTGTCACCTTTGAAGGTCTGTTTGATGTGTTCAAGGATGGCTCTGTGATCATACATGAGTTTCCAGGACATACCCCTGGCAGTTCGGTTTTAGAGGTAAACTTAACGAACAACAAGGTGTTATTAATTACAGGAGACCTTTATGTACATCAGAAGGGTTTTAATAATAATACTATGCACAAATACACCCATGATCCCAAACAGCTTACAACCTCTAGAATACGTTTTAATAAGCTTGCAGGTGAATTAGAAGCAGAGATTATCATTCAACACGAGCCTAAAGATTTGGAACGGTTAGTTAGTCAGTACAATCAATTTTAAGTCCTTAAGCCTTAATAGCGCTGCCTTGAATTGATAGTTATCCATTTTAACTGATGATTGTCAGGGAATATTTGAGCAAACAAATAAAAGCCAAGACACAACTTAGTCTTATTCCTTCATTGATAATTGAACATGCATTTCTTTCAGTTTCGCCGAGTTGGGATAATAATTTAGTGCCATCTCCAACCATGATGTTAATTGCTCATGCTTTTCACGGCGAGCTAAAATCTCAGCAGTTTTTGTGATAGATAACAAATTAATCTAGTGTGGAGGGGTAAACCGATATTATTAAGTGGGTAAATTACATGTATAGCCATTAATTAGGGCGGGTTTTTACAGCGCCCTGAATTTTTCGTTATCACTCATACTCAGAGGCATACGTTTCTTGATAACTATGAGAATATAATTCAAACAAGTTGCCGAATGGGTCTTCAAGATAAACCATTTTAGCCGGCTTAGTATCGTCTTCAGGATGATAACGCATTACATCCATTCGTACTTTACCACCGTACTGTTCGGTTTTTTGCATTACGGTTTCAAAGTCATCAGTTTGTAAGCAAAAATGGAATATACCTAAACGTGAAAAGTCTAAGTCATGATGTGCTGCACGATCTTTCATTTCAAAGAGTTCAACACCGATACCATCTGTAGTCACTAAGTGGGCAATGTTAAAACTTTTAAAACCTTCGCCAAATACCGCAATGCACATCCTACCAATTGCCGATTCACGTTCTTCAATAACTTTGGTATTGTTCATCACAATACTAAGTCCAAGGACGTTAGTATAAAACTCAACCGCTTGGTTCATATCACCAACCATAATCCCGATGTGATTCATTTTCATTTTCTGCTTCCTAATGTTGTTAATCTGCGTGTGAATTTGATGAAGCAAGTTTATAAAAGGTGATTAATTAAATATAATTATCATTTATAATGATGTTAATTATATTTTGTTATGAGGTGGTTGTGCTAAATCCTGTTTGGTTAAAAACGTTTGTTACCCTTGTTGACACTGGGCACTTTACTAAAGCGGCTGAAAAGTTATTTATGACCCAGCCAGGTGTTAGTCAACATATCGCTAAACTTGAACAAGCGAGCAACCACATATTAATAAAGCGAGACAAAAAGTCTTTTGCCATAACAGAGCAGGGGAGATTAGTTTACCACTATGCAAAAAAACTCGTAGAAAATGAACGTTATCTAATAGAGAGTTTATCTTTTGATGATCCTTGCTCCGGTGCTTGCTCTCTTGCCTGCTCTGGTTCAGTTGCCTTACTGCTTTATCCCAAACTGTTAGATCTTCAACATCAACACCCTAAACTAATCGTCAAGCTCAAGGCTGCACCAAATCAACAAGTACTGACTGAAGTTAAAGAAGGGGTGATTGATCAGGGAATTGTTACTGATGTTGCAAATAAAACCTTATTTGATGTGACAGAGCTTGGTAAGGAAGAATTATGTTTAGTCGTCCCTAGTGATACTGATGTCTCAGGTATTAACAAAACTGTATTAGTAAACTTAGGGCTTGTTTCCCACCCTGATGCGGAGCACTATTTATCGCTTTATTTTGCCCAAAGTGAAGATAGCTTTTTAGCGCGGATAAACATGACTGACATTCCGCAAGTAGGTTTTATTAATCAAATTAACCAAATTTTAGAACCGATAGCGAAAGGGATTGGTTTTACGATAATCCCGAAAAGCGCAGTGGACAGCTTTGCTAAAAGGAACAGTGTGAAAATAATAAAGCCCTCAAAACCTGTAATAGAAACGTTATACTTAGTGAGAAAAAAACATCGTATTCTTCCTGCTCGATTTGAAACATTTAACTCGGTTATAAAACAAGCATGGCAGTAGGTTGCATTGAATAAGGCTTAAATCTATTTTTTCATTCAAACTCATATAATCCTTTAATTTCAAAGATATTATCGTCCAAAGTTAAAATGAAGCTGTTTTATGTACGAAACATAACGATAAAGCTCGCTATGATGTAGGTGTTAAAACCTTTAGACCTTGGCATTGGCAATCTTTTTTAGTTATTTATCATCAATAAAATGACTTATGTGTGAGAAAAAGAGGAATGATGAGCTTGGCTTACAAGAGGAGTTATGGTGTTTAGCAATAGGATATCAGTTACTCTTTAATTAGTTGAACTAAAGAGCAACCGATTTGAATACTCAATAATGATTAGGTTTTTATCCTTATATCTTCGCAAACCATCGGTAGTATTTCTGGTGTTAGTCCCGCTGCTAATTTATCACTGCCTAAACGGGAATGACCCATTTTTTTACCCGTTATAATACTTTCTACCCAGCCTTTAAAAAATGACACTCTGCTATACACTTCGGTAATACCATATTCACCAATATTGTTAAATTGACCCTCTGGCCGAGAACTAATACCTAATAATTGGAACTGCCCGTTTTCTATCATATATGCAGGACCACCACTGTCCCCTCCGCCAGATACACCCTCTAATGGTAACGCTTGCTTGTTGCGGTTGAAGACAAACTTAATTAAAGGTCCGTTTGCATCGATGATTGTATTTTGCGCTTTTCTCAAGATGCCATTGTTTTTGGCATTGTCTATTGTTTCACCTGTTAAACCTGTGCCCGTTCCTCCAATACCTATAAACCAAACTTGTTTGTGTAACTCGTCACCTTGGTTATATATTTTTACCGGTTCCACATCTTCAACGGGCTGTTCTAATTCAACTAGCGCAATATCATGACTCTTACCGGGTTGATAGTCAGGGTGAACATGAAGCTTTTTGATTTTTCTTGTCATGTCATTGATAACTACAAATGTACCTGATTCAATGCAAAAGGTTGCATGAGCAGCTGTAACTACCCATTTAGGGTGAATCAATGTGCCATGAGCACCATCGTTATAAAAAGTAGCAAGTGCCGGAAAATCATTTTTTGTTGCACGATATTTTGAATCTTGAACATCGTGTCTAATGACAATTGCTTGAGTTGAAAAAGATACTAATTGAAAAAGAAATAGTAATAATAAATATTTCATAGGCTACCATAATTGTTTATTTAATGTTGTGCAGCCTTTATCATACAAAGAGTTTTTTAGCGCCAGTTTTTGTCCCTAATAAATATGTATTTTTATTCTATCTAAAATCTACCTTTGGTAATTTATTAATAATTAAGACTTTATTTTGAAAAATGTTGAGAGAAACAAACTAACAATACAGCACTTGACAGAATCATCATTTGCTTCTGCTGATATTATTGTGAACTTTAGTAAAAATAATATCGTTCGAGAGGGGACTACGTATACGCTACAGCCCAAGGTTTTAGAGTTATTAATCTTGCTTTGTAGTGCAGATGGCGAAACGCTAAGTAAGGAAGTGCTCTTTTCTTCTTTGTGGCCAGATACTGTTGTTGGTCCAGACTCACTAGCAAACACTATGGCTAAATTAAGAAAAGCCCTAGGAGATGATGCAAAAAATCCCATATACATCCAGACCGTGCAGAGAAAAGGGTATCGATGGTTACAACCTGTCAGATTAATACCGAATAAAGGCATTCCCGAATTAAAAAAATCAACCGTAGTTGCAGCGTTGATCACTTTTGCTTTGTTAATGGTTTTAGCGATAGCGTTTAACCAAGAAAAAAAAGAAGATAATTTTCTATTCCCTGATCTCTCTATCAAAAAGTTACCTGACGGCGGTTATGAAATCCAAGCTGGAATTGAAGGTAAATTAACAGAAGAGAAAAAAGCTGCTTTGCTCAAAGAACTCAAACGCATCACAGGTGAAGAGCATTCAGATATGGAGTTCACTTTTGATACTGATACTCCAACGTGCCTTGCAAAAGATGGTACTATAAAAAAATGCGAACAAAAAAATAAGTAGTCATCAGTGCTAATGTCTTTGCAATTGGCAACACTGTATTGATTACTCAGTTTTTTCTTCAAAACTTACACAGATTTTCGATAAGAACAGCGCTAAAACTTGATTTACAGGCGGCACAACCCTAACGATCGTGCAGAAGTAAGCAGTGATGAAAATCTACGTTATATGTTTGCAGAACAATTTTAATTAGCGCTTTCTAGTCTTAAAAATATTCTTAACGGGAACAAATCTAGTGGGTTTTGAAACTCTCTATATATACATGTAGATCGCCATGGTTAAAGCAGTTAACAGTGATGAAATGAGAGTTAGTAAATAACCTGTTCTTATAAAAGAATAGGCTGACGAATAACGTTAACTTAATTAGACTTGTGCTGACCTTAATTCACTCTATATACAATCACCCAGCGATGATTTCTCGCAGTGTCGCTAAGCCTTTACCCTTATTGGTTATCTTCCAAGCCAAATAAACCTCAGTCGTTTTTTTCTCTCCAGCAAAGGGCAATGTTTTGATAGCGCCAGAGGTCAGTTCAGCCTTAATTCTGTTTACAGGTAAAAAGCCAACACCAATGCCAGCGGTAATGGCTTTAATTTTTTGGGCGATACTGGTAACGAAAAAGTGTTGAGAGCGTTCAATAACATTACTCGACCAAGGCACGGCTTGCTGCGCTGAATCGTGTACTATGACGGTTCGATAATGCTGAATATCAGCCTCAGTAATTGGTCTGTCTAATGTCGTTAGTGGGTGTTGACTTGGCACGGATAGTACTTGTTCAATATCATTCATTTTGATTGCCCTGATCCCTTTGTGATTAGGTACAGGAGCAGGCGCGCCGACCAATAAGTCTACCTTGTCTTCTATTAAAGCTTCCCAGCTACCATTCATTACCTGCTCGCTTAAATCGATTTCGATAGTAGGGTGAGCATCTAAAAATTGTTTTATGCTGGCGAGTAACTCATTTAACTCAATAATGGTATCGAAAGCGATGCGAATTTTGGGCTCCCAGCCATGGGAAATGGTCTGGGTTTCCTCGGTAAGTTTATTGACAGCACCCAGTAACTTTCTACCCTCAAGAAGCAAGTGTTTTCCTGCCGGCGTTAATACTGAACGGCGTCCTTGGCGAACAAATAACGTGACTGATAATTGCTCTTCTAATTTTTGAACAATATAAGAAAGCGCAGAGGGAACTTTGTTTAATTGTTCTGCTGCAGCTGCAAAGCTGCCGCGCTGGTCAATAGCGTCTAGCACTTGCAGAGCTTCAATAGTAATAGGTGAGTTGTGCATAAAATTTAATGTTCAAAAATTTTGAATATATTAAACGAAAAGTTGGGGTTATTCCAATTGCAAGTGTTCTTTACTATACCAACATCTTCGATAGATAAACAAATTTAAACAGCATGTTAAGAGAGTAGATTATGAACACTTCAATGATTAAGAACATATTAAAAACAGATAACAATTTTTCTGGGTTGTCATTACGTTTAGTTGCTGGCGTTATCTTTACCGCTCATGGTGCACAAAAGTTATTTGCGTGGTTTGGTGGTTACGGTCTAGAAGGGACAGGCCAATGGATGGAGTCCATTGGCTTAGCGCCAGGGTTTTTGATGGCCTTATTAGCGGGTAGCGCAGAGTTTTTTGGTGGCATTTTATTATTACTTGGGTTACTTACAAGACCTGCAGCATTGGTACTTGCAGGTACTATGGTAGTTGCCATTTTAAGTGTCCACATTCAAAACGGTCTATTTATGTCAAATAATGGTTATGAGTTTGGGTTAGCGTTGTTAGCGATGAGTATTGCACTCGTATTCCAAGGCGGTGGCCGCTTTTCTTTTGATAGTGTCATCGCGCGCAAACTTTAACGTTGGGGTAAACGGCGATTTAACATTGTTGGCCAATGCGCATACTTAGTTAGCACGAGGTTGATACCAATTAGTTTAAATATTTGATCGTTCAGCGAGTGTTGAAAGGCTTAGAGGCAAGGCATTGATTGTAGGTAATGGTTATTCCCTTATCAAAATCAATAACGAAGCATATAAGCCTTTTAAACTCGCCCTTGGGAGCTTGTCAGGAAAGTGATAACTTAACAAATTGCTTTGATGGAGAATGACTACACCCGCATCAATTTGCTTTGTTCTAACTTCCCTGGCATAGCTCTGAACTGACAAAATATTTATGCTAATTGGTATAACCTCTTAAAGATCACCTTTGATCTTCATTATTCATCGAGGCGTTTAATGAACCTAAACGCCAAGGACAAGTAGTAGGAGAGCTATTATGGGATTAATTGTTAACGGAAAATGGGTTGATAGTTGGTATGACACTAAAGCGAGTAAAGGTAAGTTTGAACGCCAAGAGAGCCGTTTTCGCTCAACAATTTCAAACGAGCCTGATAGTCAATATCCAGCGGAAGCAGGTCGCTATCACTTGTATGTTTCACTGGCTTGTCCGTGGGCCCATCGTACCCTTATTTTCAGGAAGCTAAAGCAAATAGATAGCATTGTTTCGGTAAGTGTTGTTAAAGCTGAGATGCTACAAAACGGATGGGAGTTTGGTGAACAAGGAACGCCATACGAAGATACGCTTTATCAGCATAACTACTTGTATGAGCTTTATTTAAAAGCGGCGAGCGATTACGAAGGCAGAGTGACGGTACCGGTGTTATGGGATAAGAAAACACAAACCATTGTTAATAATGAGTCAAGTGACATCATCAGAATATTTAATTGTGCGTTTAACGAACTCACTGGTAACGAACTTGATTTTTATCCAAAGGAGCTTCATGGTGAAATTGACGAGATAAACGAACGTATCTATCACACCATTAATAATGGCGTCTATCGCGCTGGGTTTGCGACTACGCAAGAAGCGTATGAGCAAGCCTATGATGAGCTATTTGAGAGCTTAGACTGGTTAGAGCAACATTTATCAGATAGCCGTTATTTAGTCGGTGATACATTAACAGAAGCCGATTGGCGCTTGTTTACTACCTTATTGAGATTTGATGCCGTTTATCATGGTCATTTTAAGTGTAATCGCAATAAGTTAAGTGAGTTTCATCACATTAGTAACTATGTGAGAGAGTTGTATCAAGTGGAAGGTGTTGCCAGTACGGTCGATATTCCATATACCAAGCTACATTATTACGGCAGTCATAGCACGATCAACCCAACGTTAATTGTACCTAAGGGGCCAGAGTTAAACTTTGAACAGTCACACGATCGAGCACGTATTTAAATCAATTGAAGTGGAGTGAAAAAATGATAAAGCATTATCCATATCATCAACTCGGTAAAGCAAACCATGGCTGGCTTAAATCGTCGCATCACTTTAGCTTTGCTAATTATTACAATCCACAGCGTATGGGGTTTGGTAGCTTACGTGTAGTTAATGATGATTGGGTTGAGCCAAACAGTGGTTTTGCACCGCATCCACACAAAAATATGGAAATTATTAGTTTTATTCGTTCCGGCGCTATAACTCACCAAGACAGTGTCGGTAATAAAGGCGTGACTGAGTCGGGCGAAGTACAAGTAATGAGTGCAGGTACGGGCATTATTCATTCTGAATATAACCGAACCGAAGAGCCATTAATCTTTTACCAAATTTGGATAGAGCCAAATAAGCTTAACGTAAAACCTCGCTGGGAAAGTAAGTTATTTCCTAGTACGTTAAATGAAAGTTCGTTGCCACTGTTGGTATCTGGTTTTGAAGTTGATAAAGGCAAAGCCTTATATATCCACCAGCAAGCACGAATTTATGGAGGCAAGCTGGCTGCAGGCGCTGAAGTTACGCTGGCACTTACCCATCAAGCTTATGTGCTCTGTTCAAGCGGTAAGTTTTCAATTATCGATGGTTCAAAAACCGTAACCATGGTTCAAGGTGATGGCGCCGAAGTCACTAAGCAAGCGCATTTAGTGATCAAAGCAAGCACTGAAGCAGAAGTGATTGTCATTGATGCACCAGTGCATTAATCAAAAAAGAAACGGTGGAGGCTGTTTTACAATCTCCACCTTATTAATGTCCTTTTTTTTAATACACATAACTCGTTAATAAGACAGGCACCGCATTTTTGGTTTTCTAGCCAAGATCACGTAGCTTTCGGGCAGAATTAATCAGTAGTGTCCATTTATCTTAGAATCGTTAGGTACGATTTTATGTAGCTTTCGTTCAACTAAATCAACCTGTTGCCAACAGCCAACAGCCAACAGGGTGCTGTTTGATACGCGATAAACGAGAGTGTGGGGGAACAGTTATTCTCGGTTAACCCAGTTATCAGAAAGGTTGATGTAATTAACTTTTTAATAATTACTCGAGTAGGCTAACCCATTAAGTTAGCCTACGCTATCGTTACCAATTCAACGTAAAATTTAACGACGTTTAATTATTAATAAAACGGTCAAAAAACAATTGGTCTAGGTGATAGCTAATTAAAACTCGGCATTGAGTTTTTTAAACCAAATATTTTTAACGCCCCTTGCTGTAAGGTTAAAGCCTGAAACTTCATTGGCTTGGTTTTCAATGAAAGTTAGCCCATCATTTCGTTCTGAACGCATCACGTTAGACAGCACAGTGCTAAGTGGTGATGTTACTTTGTTGCCAATTTTTACTAGCATTTGATCATCTTTTAAAACAAGGTCGTAAAAAACATCTAATTCTTCGCTGTAATATTTTCCTGAACGCGCTCGCAGTTTATCTTGTGAATAGGTAGCCCATTCGAATTCAACAGCGGTACTGGGCGGTTCACTTTCTACTCTCATTGTACTGGTTTTTGTTCCTTTATCATTTGTACCTAATGTGAAAGTAATTCTAGGGGGAATATTGGCAATGTAAAATGCAGTCGAACTTATTGGCTTTAACAGGTAGTCATCGCCCCATGCGTTGAGCATAAGCGTATCGTCTTTGGTAAAAAATGTATAAACTTCGGCAGAGCTTTCGTCCCAGTAACTGCCAACAAATTGTTCAATGTCTGTCGCCGAGTTATTTTTACTTTCAGAATTATTTTGAGCTATTTGAGTATCAATTGGTTTGATGTCATCTAACTCATTTTTCAGAAACAAGGTAGCTATGTCGTATGCTATTCCTGTCGCATTTGTGTCTGCTCGGTTGCTTAACACAATGACAGAAAACTTCATTTCAGGGTAACGCAGCAGCTCTGCACGATAACCGACAAATGCTCCTCCGTGGCTAATCGTTTGCAGCCCTCTATGCTCACCTAGTAATAGGCCAGATGCATAATTGGAACGTTTACCGTCGTTGAACGTTCCTTTTTCTTTCATCATTTGCCAAAACGAGTCACCAAATACTTGATCATCATAAAAAGCGTCGTCCCACTTTTTTAAGTCTTCAATATTACTAAATACGCCACCATCGCCAATCATATCTAGTCTTGTCATACTAATTTCATATTGGTTTTCGCCAACTACTCGGTAGCCCGAAGCTCGGTTCTTGACAACCTGCTTATGATTATCATGGAAGTGCGTATTGTTCATTCCCAGCGGGCTAAATATCTCTTTTTGTGCATATTCGCTTAGCGACATACCTGAAACGATTTCAACTATTTGCCCGAGTAGCCAGTAGCCAGAATTCGTATACTGAAACTGGCTGCCTGCCACTATATTTGTATTGCTCTGACCAACTAACCACGCTTTGACTTGATTGTCGGTAAATACGTCACTTTCGCCTAAACCTGACATGTAGGATAAGGTTAAATAGTCACGAATACCGCTTGTGTGATTGAGTAAGTGTTTTACTGTGATTTCATCGCCATATTCGGGAAAATCAGGGAAGAATTTTGTGATTTTGTCATTCAGGCTTAATTTGCCTTGTTGAACCAATAAAATAATACATGCGGCAGTGAATTGTTTGGAAGTAGAGCCGATACGAAAAATCGATTTCGAATTGATTGGTATGTTGTACTCCAAGTTAGCTAATCCATAACCTTTGGCAAAAATAAGTTCGTTATTTTTGATTACCCCGATAGCGGCACCTGGTGATTGCGCATTGATTGAATGGGCAATCATTTTGTCAATGTCAGCTTGTTCTGCTAACTCTGCTTGTACAGTTGTACTGGCAAATAGAAGTAGGGTGAAAAAAGAGAGTACTTTCATTGGTGTTAATCCTTTACTTTTTGTTTTTACTAATTTTTCTACTAGCATTACGATATTGTTCGTACATCAAGTTAAAGCTAAAGGATGATATTGTAAAGCTGTTTTTTTGTACGGTTAATGGATATGGACTCGGCGATAAGTTCTAGAATAGATCTAACCTAGTTTATTTACTTCCTGAAGGTAAGTCATTGAGGTGCTATCTTGTGATAAAGGAGAGTGGCCGAAGAATATGCTGATTTGGGAGCTAGATAGTGTAAATAATGACTCAGTATTTTCGTTAAACTCACAGAAGTCCTCAACAATACAAGCGCCACACTTTAATTTACGTGCGGTGCAAAGGCCGCGGCCATGCAATATAGCCTAATGCTGAACACTCGCTTTAAATTCTTCAGGTACGACGTTAAGCAGTTTTTGCTTAACTAAATCTATGTTTCTACCAAGAGCAAATATAGTGGATTGGAATCCTAATAAATTTAGGTATATACGGTGATAGCCGGCTAGCTGAAAGATAATGTAAGTGAACATAATTCATTTACATTTTGTGCTATTTGCAGACTCTCACAAGTTCTAATTAGTATTATTTATCTCTACAGTTTCACTTAACCACTTTATTACTTCATGACTCTCTGAGTTTCCAATGACTGCCATACTTGGATGATTTCTATCTTGCACTTTAACCGTTTTTACTTTATCTGATGCTAGCTCTTTAAAATACGAGTATGGAGCTACAGTATCAGACTCCGATGCAATGATAATCATTGGCGTATTTGAGGTCATTATTAAAGGCTTGATATTCGTTTTTCCAAGAGATAAATCAGCTTTTCTTAAAGAGCTAATAGCCCCCTGCTCAATATTCTGCTGCGAAAAAAGGTAACTGGCTAAAGGAAGGTTTGCATTGATGTAATTAGATACAGCTTGATCAAATTCAAGCATTGGAGCCTGCAAAATAACGCCACTAACGTCGTTCCTCATATCGGATAAGTATGCTGCTGTTAAAGATCCCATTGAGTTACCTAGTATAAAAAGTCTTTTACCAGCGGCTATTCTATAATCGATAAGTTCATTGATTACTGGAGCGTCTCCTACTCCATAACTCTTTTCTCCGCTGGATTTACCATGCCCTAAAAGGTCAGGAATTAAAACGTCAAAGCCTAAGAATCTGAAGAAAAGAGCAGAGTTAATCATAAATTCTTTAGATGCTCTAAATCCGTGTAAAAGAACAACAGTCCCCTTAAAGTCACGAGTCAGAGAAGCTTTTCTAATTTCTAAAGAAACCGTGGTTTCTTGACCATTGGAATCAATCTCTGTTGTATATCTCAACTTGCTTGTATTTAACGATTTAGCCTCAAGGTAACTAATGCATACACCTTGGCTATCAGAGCAAAAGTAACCATTACCGAAACCGTAATGTTCTATGTCTTCATCAGAAGCTACATTGAGATAATCAAAACTATTAGATTCTTCGATAAAGCTAGAAACTATAGTAGAACAGCCTGACAAGGTAAAACTGGAAGTGAAAATAAGTGCCTTATAAACTTGAGGAAATTTCATTAACAATCGAAAATAGTTATTTGGATAATGTAGGCTATATTAAAAGAAGTTCTTATACACTAACTTTTTTGCAGATGGATTCATACTACCGAAACCTGTAGCAAGCACGAAATAGGAAGTTCGAAAATCGCTCAAAAGAATTAATAGTTACTCAGTCTTATCTTTAAACTCACAAAGATCTTCAATAATACAAGCCCCACATTTAGGTTTTCTAGCGGTGCAAACATAACGTCCATGCAGTATCAGCCAGTGATGGACATCAGCTTTAAATTCAGCTGGCACCACTTTTAATAGTTTTTGTTCAACTCAATCGACGTTTTTACCGACAGCAATTTGGTGCGATTAGATACGCGATAAATATGGGTGTCTACTGCTATTGCACTTCCGCTAATGTATAACGAAGCAGATATTGGTGAACTATTCGTTAAGTATTTTCTTTGTTTAAATTAAAAGTCGAAGCTTAAAGATAATTTTGAGTTGAATTGTTTTATAAATAACGAGAACTTGTTTACTTAGGTTCTGAAAATTGGCTCCTTCACCTAAGCCTACCTCAATGGTATTTCCACGATTGGTAAGGTTCAAGTATTTAAAAATTTATTACATTTGAACAATTTCTGAACCGAATTTTATTCGTATTAGTAAGGAACGTGCTATTGTTAAGTTAATACATATTATTTCTATTATTTATGGTGTTTTAATGTTCTTCAAAAACAATATCGTCCGAGAAGCAAACATTCAATTTGTTAACAGTCTCAATGTTCCAGCGTTATTAGTTGATCAAAATGCCAACATTCTTGCTACTAGTAAGTCGGCTAAGCAACTTAAGCTCATACCGCAAGAACAAAAAACAGTGACTTTAAGTAGTGTTTTACCCTCAATAGTATTAACTGAAGGGCATCAAGAAACACTGATTGATGAGACCGTATACAAAACAATTGTCACCAAAATTAACAGCGGTAATAAAACATTGTGGCTTTTGCTATTTGAACTAGATAATTTGCTTTTGGGCGTTGATGAGTTTCTTGATGAATTCCTCGCTGCTGATAATGATGCCTATTGTTTACTAAGTGAAAATGGTACCGTTTTGAAGTGCTCTTCGATGTTAGAGCCGTATATCAATCAGCTTGATGTAAATGAGTTGATATCTAATTTTTCCAAGAAAAAAAATGTAATATTGAATGACAAAACGTTTGACGTGTATAGCTATCAGCTTCCCCATATTAAAAACGCTCGATTATATAAGTTTAAGGAACTAGAGCAAAAAGAGGAGAAGTCAGATAACATTGTTCTGATGAAGCGGGTCGTAGAAAACACCACTTGTTCTGTTATTGTCACCAATACTAAGGGTGAAATTTTATATGTTAATCAAGGTTTTGAGAAACTGACTGGCTATAGCGCTTCTGAGGTTATGGGAAAACGTCCCGGTAGCATGTTGCAACGAGAACAGACAGATAAAGCTACGATTGCACGTATTTCAGCAAACCTAAAAAGCAAACAGCCATTTTATGAGGAGATTCTAAACTTTGATAAGGAAGGACATCCCTATTGGATCGTGCTGTCAGTAAATCCAACCTTTGATGAGAATGGTATACATACAGGTTTTGTCGGTGTAAGTTCTGACATTCGTGATATTAAGCGTCAAGTCATTGAGCAACTTACGCAAAGAGACGCGGTTGACAAGAACTCGGTTGTGATGGAATTCAAATTCGAAGGCGAATTAAAAGAAGCTAATGAGTTTTGCCTCAATCAGTTAGAACAAAAGTCATCTTCTGCAGTCAGTAATATTATAGGTAATTTGTTTAGTCATACATCCGATGAAGAAAAACAAAAGCTGAGAAATGGTCAATCAATTAATCTGACAATGAACTTGAACAACGACGGCAAAGCAGTACTACTTGACTGTATTATTACGCCAATCGTTAATTTAAATGGCGAAGTACACAAGTTTATTGCATTTGGCGATAATATATCGGAGAGAAATTCAGTCATTGAAAATACCCACATAGCGATGAGTCAAGTTTTAGATCGCATACAAGGAATAGTGAAAACCATAAATTCCGTTTCTGAACAAACAAACTTACTTGCCTTAAATGCGGCTATAGAGGCTGCTAGAGCTGGTGATGCAGGGCGAGGTTTCGCTGTAGTGGCTGATGAAGTAAGAGCATTAGCTTCAACCTCTACAGATGCTGCTAGTCAAATAGGTGGGTTAATACAAGAAACTCAAGAGCATGTAAATGCCCTGTCAAACTTCCTCGCTTCTTAGTTTTATCAGGCTAAATTACTTAGGTAGGGTTAGCATTAGTGGTTAGGTGTTGCTATAGGTCGACACTAACTTATCGGTTACTCCTGCCTCCAAGGCTGTTCGATAAACATAAAAGCTATTCCATTTTCTCCTTAAACTCGCACAAATCTTCAATAATACAGGCACCACATTTTGGCTTTCTAGCGGTACAGACATAACGGCCATGCAGAATGAGCCAATGATGAACATTAACTTTAAACTCTTTTGGTACCACTTTAAGCAGTTTTTGTTCAACTAAGTCGACGTTTTTACCGACAGCAAATTTGGTGCGATTAGATACGCGATAAATATGAGTATCTACCGGAATAGTCGGCCAGCCAAAACATAATGAAAGTAGATAAAATTAGGCTTCTATACTAGTGATAATGCTACTTTTTAGCATTTACATGTATGAGTTGCATATGAAAATATTTCAACTTATCATGGTATTACAGCTATTAAGTAAAATTTTTTGGCATTCATTGCCTTAAACTATTAGTCATTTGATTTGCTTAGATTGGCTGCGTAAACGATCAATTTTTTAAATTTTACAAGGAATAGTAATGCTTACATTTCACATAGTAGCTGGTTCATTTTTTTTATTTTTTGGAATAGGGGCGTTAACTTTTACCAAAGGCTCAGTCAGGCACAGATGGTCTGGAAATCTGTTTTTCTTATCTATGTTACTAATGACTGGCAGTGCAGCGTTGTTTAAAGATGGAGCTACTATGGCATTGCTTACCTTTTATTATGGTGTGACTGCATGGGCCGTTGTACTAAGAAAAGAGAATTCAACAGGCACTTTTGAAATACTTGCCATGCTACTGATCGTCTATATAAGCGCAGATTTATTCTATTTCGTTTTTACCGCTGCGGATATTCCACCTACCTTTAAAGTTATATTTACTCTTCATGCGTCAATAGCTGCAATGGCAGCTCTTTTAGATCTGAATATGATCATCCGTGGTGGACTTTCAGGAAAGCATCGAATCGCTCGACATGCATGGAGAACCTGTTTTGCCTTGTTAGGAGCTGTAATGTCTTTTTCGGCAAATACATCAGACAGTTGGCCTGATTTTATTGATAGCAATGCTCTTATCTTTTTAATGATTGGCGTGCTATTTTACTGGTTAATTAGAGTGCTATTTACTCGTTGGTATATGAAAATAAGTCAATCTGTAGGGAGCAGCATACTTGCGAAAAGGTTTTTAGTTGCTAGACAGCCTTTAAATGAAGAGTAACTGTTAACAACTCTATGAATAGTTGTGAAGAAAGGTAGCGTTTAGTTTTCCACAACTATTTGATTTATTCAGTTTTATCTTTAAACTCACAAAGATCTTCAATAATACAGGCACCGCATTTGGGTTTTCTTGCTACGCAGGTGTAGCGACCGTGCAGTATCAGCCAGTGATGGACATCGACTTTAAATTCTTTTGGTACCACTTTTAAAAGTTTTTGTTCAACTAAATCGACGTTTTTACCGACAGCAAATTTGGTGAGATTAGATACGCGATAAATATGAGTATCTACAGCAATAGTCGGCCAGCCAAAAGATAACAAAAGTAGATGGCTCGAATTAAAATATTTGAAAACAATTTAAACCTTTGATTCATGCCTAGCAACTTAATATAAGAGGTAAAAATAGAAAAGGTGAAATAGAATTGAATTCAATAAATTTAAATATCATAAAAATTACAACATTGATTATGCTTACGGTGCCGTTTATTGAAGCTTGGGCAAAATCACAAAGCGAGCCTGACTCTCCAATTGTGAACTTATCTAAGTACGAACTCACTTTTAATGAGAACAACCCTTCACAAGTGAATGTCACTGCCTCAATTAGAGTTTCCAGAGAAAAAATAAGAATGCTTTCCTATGGCCACCCTTGGTTAAAAAATGGTTGGGCAACCTTTGTTCAAGACTTAGAAGTAAAAGATGAAAATGGTTCGAGTTTGTCTCCGTCCGTTATTGAAGAAAATGGCTGGGGAGCATGGCATGTTGGGGTTCCTGACGAGACGCTAGTTACACTTTCTTATACAGTCAATCTTGATCATATCAATTATGACTGGGACAAAGCTGGAGGGCAAGACTCTAGACCTGAATGGAAAAACGGGGCCTTATTTGCCATTTCGAGAGCATTTTTCATTTACTCTTTTGTTGATGCAGAGTCAGAAGTGACCGTTAACTATCCCAAAAACTGGGAGTTGATAACTCCATGGGAAAAAGTAGTGAATAAGCCAAACACTTTCTACATTCCTTCAAAGGAAAGCCTTGTTTCAAATTTGTTTGTATTAGGTGAATTTGAAAAGCGAGTCGCAAAATTTGAAGGGATGACAATCCAATTTGCTATAGATAAAACCCTGTCTCCATATAGTTCCAAGCTAGAAGCAATGTTACAAAAGCAACTTGAATATTATAGTCATGTCTTTGGTGGGGCTCCCAATATTAAGTTTGCTATTGGTATAAGAGCAGCGGATGAAGATGATGGTGAAGCTTACGTCAATAGCTTCAATCAAGTGATAGAGGAAAGCACATTGTCTAAAAAGAATTCAAATGTGATTTGGGCGAATACACTTGCTCACGAAATGTTTCACTTTTGGAACGGTAGCCATGCTTTAAAAAGCGATAAGAAGGAGGACACTTATTGGTTCGTAGAGGGCTTTACTGAGTATTATGCTAGCTTTACGTTACACAAACAGAGCGAGATTTCGACGAAGATTTATCTTAAAAAATTAGAGAAATACCTAGGTCGTTACTTTATTACCTCTCATATGTGGCCTGAGCAGAGGATCACCCTAAAAGAAGCAGGAAAAGACAAGAATAAAAATTGGCTTCGGCTTTATGGTGGCGGCGCTGTCATAGCTTTAGCGCTTGATATAGACATTTATACAAACTCTAATGGACAGCAAAGCCTCAATTCTTTAATGCGAGAGCTGAATAATACATACGGTGCACCAAACGTATATATTTCAAATGAATCCATTTTAAAGACACTGAATATAATGACGGGGCGTTCATACGATACATTTTTTAATGATTACATTCTGTCTAACAAAGGGTACTTAGACATAACACCATACTTGGATAAAGTTGGTTTAGAGCTATTGCAGCGAGTTGACGAATTTTACTTATCTGTCAAAGACAATGTGAAATTCAGACAATTTGTTGAGAGAAAGGTGTTTTATTAGTATGGCTACAAACCTACTTTATTGATTCACATTTTACTCATTACTCAAGGCATTTTAGTTTTGAGTAATGAGTGACTCAAAGGCTTATTCCGTTTTATCCTTAAACTCACACAAGTCTTCAATAATACAAGCGCCACATTTTGGCTTACGAGCGGTGCATACGTAGCGGCCGTGCAGAATTAACCAGTGATGGACATCAACTTTAAATTCTTTTGGTACCACTTTAAGCAGTTTCTGTTCAACTAAATCGACGTTTTTACCGACAGCAAATTTGGTGCGATTAGATACGCGATATATATGCGTATCTACCGCAATAGTCGGCCAGCCAAAAGCGGTATTCAACACGACATTTGCGGTCTTTCTGCCGACACCCGGCAGTGCTTCTAAGGCAGCCCTGTCTTCAGGCACTTCACCACCATGCAAGTCGACCAGCATTTGACAGGTTTTCATGGTGTTAATGGCTTTTGTATTAAATAAGCCGATGGTTTTAATGTAGTCTTTAAGTTTTTCTAACCCTAAGTCTAAGATCGCTTGTGGCGTGTTGGCGACTGGGAACAGTTTCGCTGTGGCTTTATTTACGCCAACATCGGTCGCTTGTGCAGAAAGCAGCACGGCTATCAATAACTCGAAAGGGGAGCTGAAGTTTAACTCTGTTGTTGGGTGTGGGTTGTCATCTCTTAAACGAGTAAGTATTTCAAGTCGTTTTTCTTTATTCATTATTGTTATTTTCGCTGTTCTTTGGATGAATTAACTGTCGAAGTTCACGCGAACACGTTCAATATGTGCTTCTTTCTTTTGCGGTTGATGTTCAGCTAACATCTGGTCAATTTTGTTTTTAGCGGCGATGAGGAAGCCCATCGCGATAAATGCACCCGGAGGTAAAATGGCCAATAAAAACTGACTATCAAGATGCCAAATTTCTATTCTTAACTGGCTTGCCCATTCACCCAGTAACAACTCTGCGCCATCAAACAATGTCCCTTGTCCTAACAGTTCTCTAATTGCTCCAAGCAATACCAAGACGATTAAAAATCCTAGGCCCATCATTAACCCATCAAAACTTGCTTGTTTGATTGGGTTTTTAGAAGCATAGGCCTCTGCACGGCCGATAATCGCGCAGTTAGTTACAATCAAGGGTAAAAAGATACCAAGAGATTCATATAAACCAAAGGTGTAGGCATTCATCAGCAATTGAATACACGTTACAAAAGCGGCAATGATCAGCACAAAGATAGGAATGCGAATTTCTTTAGGTACCCATTGTCTTATTGCAGAAACGGTGACGTTTGAACCAATTAGCACAAATAAGGTTGCTAAACCTAAACCTAATGCGTTGACCACGGTAGAGGTTACCGCTAGTAAAGGGCAAAGTCCTAATAGTTGAACGATCCCGGGATTGTTTTTCCAAAGCCCTTGCCAAGCAAGCTCTTTATATTCTGGGGAAAACATTAGTAATTCTCCTGACAATTACCAGACTGAGCAAATAAGGTGGTTTTATGCTGATTAAAGTAGTTAATACTGTTTTTAATTGCTTTGACGACAGCTCTTGGGGTAATCGTGGCGCCAGTGAATTGGTCAAACATGCCACCGTCTTTTCGAACCGCCCATCGACTGTCTACGTCACTAGCAATTCGTTTACCTTTAAAACTATCAATCCAATCACTTTTGCGTTTTTCAATTTTATCGCCTAAGCCCGGCGTTTCTTGATGTTTAATCGTACGAACACCACTAACGGTGCCATCAGTATTAATTGCAACCAGCAAATGGATTTTGCCGTTGTAGCCATCTGGAGCCGTCGTGGTAAGTGCCGCTGCTACTGGCTTGTCATCAAACTTGGCCAGATAAGCTTTTTCAATTTCTGGGCTCAAGGCGCGGTCGTCAATAATGATGCAATCTTGATACATATCATTATTGTGGTTGTTGTCTGGAATGATACTGACCAATGAATTGATCATTTGTTGTTGCTCTTGGCGCTTTATTTCTGATTTTGTTGATAGGTGAACCAAGCTGACTAATGCGGTACAGGCAATAGCAAATATGGCAAGTAATTTGGCATTTTTTTCGATAGCTTTGATCATTTTACTTTCCTTTAATGACCGTAGGTTCTTGGACGCGTGTATTGGTCAATCAGAGGTGCCGCCATATTGCACAGCAATACCGCAAAGGCTACCGCGTCAGGGTATCCGCCAAACTTTCGGATCAAACAAACTAAAAGACCTGCTACAGCACCATAAATGATGCGTCCTTTGGTACTGGTTGCACAAGTGACTGGATCGGTAAGAATAAAAAATGCACCTAACATGGTTGCACCACTAAACCAGTGAAAGAGCGTGGAGGCGTTACTGTCTGGACTGATTAAAAACGCGACTAACGTAAAGACAAATATTGATGCTAAAAAGCTAACAGGTAATGCTAGTGGTATCGCTTTTTTGATCAGCAAAACAATTCCACCTGCTAAAAAGGCAACATTCAGCCAAAACCAACCAATACCAAGTCCATCGATAAAGACGATGTTGTTTAAACTCTCTTCAATAGTTTTTCCAACAGTTAAACTGGTTTTAACGGTATCAAGTGGCGTCGCCATGGTAAAACCATCAATATGCGTACGTAATTGTGAAACTGAATAACCTTCTTGACTGTACTCAGTTAAAATCACAGTCAAGGTGTTAATAAAATCTAGATTTACCGTCATTAGCTCTAGTGGAGGTTGCCATAATGTCATTTGCATTGGGAATGAGACTAATAGCATTACGTAGGCCGCCATGGCAGGATTGAAAGGATTATGGCCAAGGCCACCATATAATTGTTTGACAATTACAATCGCAAAGATAGTACCAATAACGGTTATCCACCAAGGCGCTAATGCAGGTAAGCTAATACCAAGTAAAATTGCCGTAAGGATGCCGCTGCCATCAAAAAGTTGCACGGCTACCGGTTTGTTGCGTAACGATAAAACGGTAAACTCTGCAATTAAGGCGGTGGCGATAGCTAAGATAATGTGGATTAGGTTTCCCCAACCAAAAAAATACCACTGGGTAATGATCCCTGGTATCAATGCATAAATTACCAAGCGCATCAAAGCAGAAGTTTTACTTTGTGCATGATTGTGGGGAGAACTTGCAATCCAAAATGCCATAATTAGTTATTTGACCCTTGAAGTTTCTTAGCTTTGGCTTTTGCTACAGCTGCAGCTATTCGTGCCTTTTTATCCAGATGATTACTTTCTGACTTACTGACATCACTCGTTGAATTTGTGTCACTATCTTTTGTTTTGTCACTAACGTCAGATAGCACAGTGCTTGTTTGCTTGCTTTGTTGTTTCTTTGCCTTTGCTTTAGCAATGGCGGCTGCTATTTTTGCCTTTTTATCGTCTTCTGGCGTCGAAGGCGCTTTTTCTTCAATGTTATTTACATTGTCCGAGGTCGTTATTTCGACATCGGAGTCTGGCATAACTGCTTTTGGCGTCAATTGTTTTTTAGCTTTTGCTTTAGCGATAGCTGCGGCAATTTTTTCCTTTTTGCTTTGAGCTTGTTCTGACTGAGCAACCTCAGCTAAAGGCGCTTGCTCAGCTTTTTCAAGTGTACTGTCAACGTGTGTATCGACCTTGGTTTCAATAGTTTCAGTTGCTGTAGCGGCGCTAGTATTAGATGGCGCTGTGTCAGTATCTGAGTTTGTGTTTTTTGCTTTCTTGGCTTTTGCTCTGGCGATGGCAGCGGCTACTTGCGATTTTTTATCATTTTGTGCGCTACTGGCAGGAGTTTGAGCTGCACTCTCGACTTCACTTAAGTCACTTTGCGCTTTTTTCGCTTTAACACGTGCTAGGGCAGCGGCTACGGCTGATTTTTCTTTGTTTGCCTCTGCCGTACCTGAATTCATTCTCGCTTTTCTTGCTTCTGCTGCGAGTCGGTGTTTTTCTTCTCTGGCTTTTTTATCGCGTTCTAGGCGCGCTTTCCTTGCTTCAAAACGTTGTTTTGCTTTTTCGGCTTTGATTTCCAGTAACTTTTGTTCGCGTATTTCAGCTTTGGCAACCCGATAGTAGTGTACTAATGGAATATGGCTTGGACACACATAAGCACAAGCGCCACATTCGATGCAATCAAAAAGGTTGAGTTTGGTTAACTGATCATGATCTTTGGCTTTAGCGCTCCATTGTAACTCTTGCGGGAGCAATTGGCTGGGGCAGACCTGTTCACATTGACCACAGCGAATACATTCAACTTCTTTATTTGCGTTAGGGATTTCGACTTCACTTGGCGCTAATATACAATTGGTTGTTTTTACGACAGGAACGTCAAATGAGGGTAAGCTGAAGCCCATCATTGGACCGCCCATAATGATGTGCTTTTTGTCACCTAATTGTTTACCGCAATGTTCGAGCAAGTATTTGATTGGCGTACCTATTAATGCCCAGACATTTTGTGGTTTAGCCAATGCTTGGCCAGTTACTGTTACGACACGCTGTATCAGAGGCTTATCATGAATAATGGCATCGGCTATTGCATAACAAGTAGCAATATTCTGCATTACCACGCCCACAGAAGAGGGTAATGCTCCACTTGGAACTTCCATACCCGTTAGCACTTGAATAAGCTGTTTTTCACCGCCGGTAGGGTAAATTGTAGGAATCACACAAACTTTAACTTTATCGTAAGCGCGGGTAGCGTTTCTTAATGCTTCTATCGCTTGAGGTTTGTTGTCTTCTATTCCTATTAATATAAAGGCTGGATCTAATAGGTGATCGAGAATTTTTATACCGTCGATAATTGCAGGACTTTGCTCTCTGATCAAAAGGTCATCGGCGGTAATATAGGGTTCACATTCCGCAGCATTGATAATTAAGTAATTTATTTGTGCTGCCGTATTAAGTTTGATGTGGCTTGGAAAGCCAGCTCCCCCCATGCCTGAAATACCCGCTTGAGCAATTTTGTCTATTAACGACGCTTTGGTTAGCGATTGGTAGTCTTCACAAATAACTCGTTCACGCCATTTATCTAGGCCATCAGGCTCGATAAAGACACAGAGTTCACTAAGTCCTGATGGGTGCGCAATGACTGAAGGTGTTATCTGAGTTACTTTACCACTGGTTGGTGCATGTATTGGCACAACCATAGGGTTTGTCGCTTTCGTTAATGGTTGGCCTTTGAGTACTGAATCGCCAACTGCAACGAGAATATCTCCAGCCTCACCAATATGCTGCTGGATTGGCACTCTAAGTAAACTAGGCAAAGGCAATTGGCGAATAGGCTTACTATTCGTTAAAAATTTTTGCTCTGGCGGGTGAATACCACCATGAAACTTCCAAAATTTGTTTTGCTCAATGCGTGTAATCACTGATTCCAATGTTTTTACCTATTCTACTCTACTTGCTGAACGGGAATGGTGCTTAAGTCCCATTGCCAATTACGTGGACTTACTGCAATGGGTTTCATCACTATGCAATCTGTAGGGCAGGGAGCGACACATAAATCACAACCTGTGCATTCATCAGTAATAACCGTATGCATTTGTTTGGTGGTACCTATAATGGCATCAACAGGACAAGCTTGAATACACTTAGTACAGCCAATGCAGTCTTCTTCAATAATAAACGCTACTTTAGGGCTATTATCTGCTTCATGGCTTTCATCAAGCGGCTGTGCTTCAACCCCCATTAAATCAGCGATTTTCTTAATCGTTTCTTCACCACCAGGTGCGCATTTATTTATCGCTTCACCGTTCGCTACGGCATCCGCATATGGCTTACAGCCCGGGTAACCGCATTGACCACATTGAGTCTGTGGGAGCAATGCATCAATTTGTTCAGCGAGAGGATCTCCCTCCACTTTAAACTTTATCGATGCAAAGCCAAGCAATGCGCCAAACGCTGTTGCCAATAAGCCAATAATGATAATGGCAATAATTACATCCATTACAATTTCACCAAGCCTGTAAACCCCATGAATGCTAGCGACATAAGGCCAGCGGTGATCATCGCGATTGCCGCTCCTTTAAAGGGTGTCGGTACATCTGCGACCGCGAGTTTTTCTCGCATTGCTGAGAACATGATCAAGACAATTGAAAACCCTGCGGCAGCACCAAAACCGTAGATGATAGATTCAACAAAGTTATGTTGCTCGTAAATGTTTAACAGTGCAACGCCTAAAACAGCACAATTGGTCGTAATTAACGGTAGGAATATGCCGAGTAATCGATATAAGTTAGCGCTGGTTTTGTGAACTACCATTTCGGTGAATTGTACAACAACAGCAATAACTAAAATAAATGTCATTGTTGTTAAATATTCGAGACCTAGCGGTTGCAGGACGTAGCTATTAACAATGTAGCTGAGTAATGACGCAACCGTCATCACAAAGGTCGTAGCAAATGACATACCTATGGCTGTTTCTGTTCTTGAAGAGACCCCCATAAATGGGCAAAGGCCTAAAAACTTCACTAAAACAAAATTGTTTACCAGCACCGTACTGATTAATAACAACAAGTATTCGGTCATGAAAAAGGGCTATTTATTTGACAATACGTCATATTATCCGATTTTATTGACGAATAAACAACAGGTCAGCAGTAGGGTTATTACAATAATCGACCTAAAGGTTGAAAAATTGATCGTGCTTTTAGCTTAGCCTAATGATTACAGCGTAATTTTATTGCTGTGTAGTGACATATTATTTAACTAACAGGAAGAACACCAGGGTCGTCGTTAATTTAACGTATACAACCCCGGTGAGTTAGCCGTTATAGTGGTTCTGGCTTACCTAAGTAATAGCCTTGACAGCCATCAATGAAAAGTTTTTCTAACGTGAATTTCTCTTCTTGTGTTTCAACGCTTTCAGCGAGTACCGTAATACTCAATCTATGCGCCAAATCAATCATTAATCGTAAGAAGTACTGATTGTTTTTATCTTCATCAATGTCTCGCGTGTAAGTGCTGTCCATTTTGATAAAGTCAGGTTTAAGATCTCGGAAAAACTTAAATGAGGTTAAACCAACACCAAAACGCTCCACAGTGACACGGGAGCCAACGCGGTGCAACATGTCGATAAAACGTTTACTGGTTTTGATGTTTTGTTGTAATCCATACTCGGTAATTTCAAAAACTAGACTAGATGCTACGTTTGAATCTCTTAGCAAGCGGCGCTCTAGCCAAATTAAAAAATGTTCATCATGTATCGAGCGAGCACTCAAATTAAGACCGAAAGATTGTGTTGTAAGGTTCATACTTTTGATTTGTTCAATGGTGTTATCAACAATCATACGATCAACAGCGACGATTTTATCAAGCTTTTCAGCCATGGCGATAAAGGAGGCTGTTGGCAACATTTCGTCACTTGAGTTGATAAACCGCGTTAATATTTCCCCGTAGACCTTATTATTTCGACTAGTTGGTTTGATATGTTGAACCAAAATCTTAATGCGTTGGTTTTCCAATACATTATCAATCTCTTGACGCCAGTTTTGATTACCGTAACTAGAGCTGCTATTTTCAAGGATATCACTGTCTCTTTGGGCGTACCAAGAATTGACCTTCTTAGTCTGTGCGATACTGATTCCAGTGTCGACCAAAGCCAAGAGCTCGCCAAGTGGTTTATCTTTGTTAAAAGCGACTAAGCCAGTATAGCCAACAGAGTCTAAGTCAGCATTTTGTTGATATTGATTAAACTGATCGGTTAACTGCTGTGCGTAATTTTCAGCTTCTTTAAAGGTGATGTTCGGTAAAATGGTGGCAAAATCTGAACTGTTAAGTCTAAATATTTGTGCACCTTGAAATTTAGCCGCTGTGCTTTTAATGATATCCGCAACTTTAATAATATAATTATCACCTTCATGATAACCATGTATCTGATTAATGGTTTGCAATTCAGAGCAACGTGTTATGGTTAAAACACCAAATTCGACGGCGTCATTGCTATTTTCGAAAAACTGCACGAATCGGCTGCGGTTTTCAAGTTGCGTTAATGGTTCTATGTAAGCTTCTTTAGCTAAGACATTGGCGCCTTCGACATGTTGATTCAATAGTTTTTCAAGCTGAGAAACTGAAGATTTTACTTGCGGTAAAGAAAGCACTCCGCAAGAGTTTAAGTCGGCATCAGTGATGTTTTCACCTGATATTTGTTTTATTTTCAGTGAAATCTTATCGGCGACTTGATTGATTAGTTTACTCGCTCTATTAACACTGAATGGCGTTAATACCAACGCAAAAATAATCGATAAAACTATAACGAAGAGAAATATTTGGGTCAGTAGGTTTAGTTGTTCAATATAACTAAGTTGATACTTAATCGTGATATTGTTTTGACGAATGATCCGTTCTTTTGGCGCTAAGAAGCTTTGTAAAACGTTAGCGTCATGAACTTGGTTGAAAATCGTTTCTTGCTCTGCATTAATTACTTCAAGCTTTTGATATATTTTATTTTTATTAAGCTGCTTTAACAATAAATCGGTTAATTCCGAATCGCTATCTAACATCTGAGTAAAAAAAACGTCATGATGCTGGGTGCTATCTCGTAGTATTGGTTTTATGATAATCGTCGCAACACCAATACTAATCGCGCTAAAAGCTATAGCCGTGATTAAATTTCGGATCAACACTTGCGTAAATGTGAACATAGATAACCTTAAATATTCGAATTTGGGCGTAAATGTTATGTTAATCGCCTTTATATCATGAAAAATTTAGTTTTACTAACAGCTTATACATCGAAAATTATATTGTGTAGAGGTCAGGCATTCTGTTGTCAAAGAGGTTTAACTCTTTCCAATATTGCTGGAGAACCTTAACAAAATCTCATTAGAACTTGCGTAATGATGTTCATCGCTATATAATTCTGGCCAACAAAATATAGCAATATGTCACTGTAAAATAATTAGTTAGCTTGAGTTATTTTAGTATTGCTATCGCAAATGACTTATTTAAGTGATTTGTTGTCGTGGGTTCAGTGAATTAGGCCCCGAATTTTGGGGTTTTTTTGTACCTTTAAAAAGGTACTAATCATGTGGGCTTTAAGCCCTTTTTTTGTTTTTAAACGAATATGAGTGGAGAAATTGTTTGGCTAAGTTTGAGCATAAATTAACACAAATGTTGAGACCTGCTGTAGAAGAAGTAGGCAAAGAATTATTAGGGGTTGAGTTTGTCAGTGCTGGCAAGCATTCAATTCTTAGGTTGTTCATTGATCATGAAAATGGCATTACTGTGGATGATTGTGCGGAAGTTAGTCGTCAAGTGAGTGCACTTTTGGATGTAGAAGATCCAATAAGCACAGAATATAACCTTGAAGTTTCTTCACCGGGATTAGATCGTCCTTTGTTTGATTTACCTCATTTTGAAGCAGTAATTGGTGAAACAATTAATGTGAAAACATCAATGCCATTAAATGGGCGCAGGAAGTTTAAAGGTAAATTGGTCAGTATTGAAAACGATACTTTAATTGTAAATGTTGATGGCGAAGAGTATGAACTTGTCTTTAGCAATATTGACAAGGCTAATCTAGTGCCAACTTTTTAATAACAGATATTTTATTGTAGAAAACGAATAACGTAAGGCTAAAAAGCATGAGTAAGGAAATATTACTAGTTGTCGATGCCGTATCTAATGAAAAAGCATTACCTCGCGAGAGTATTTTTGAGGCAATGGAAACCGCTTTAGAAACTGCCACTAAGAAAAAATATGAAGGCGACATTTCAGTTAGAGTAAGTATTGATCGTAAAACTGGCGATTTTGATACGTTTAGACGTTGGTTAGTTGTTGAAGATAACGACCAGCCGGTTGAAAACCCATATTCTGAGATCGGGTTAGCAGCGGCGCAGTATGAAAATGCTGACGTTCAAGTTGGTGATTATGTTGAAGAACAAATTGAGTCAGTAAAGTTTGATCGCATTACCACTCAAACGGCGAAACAAGTTATTGTTCAGAAAGTTCGTGAAGCAGAGCGGGCTTTGATTGTTGATGCTTATCAAGAGCAGTTAGGTGAGCTTATTACGGGTGTAGTAAAGAAAGCTAGCCGTGATAGTGTCATTCTAGATTTAGGTAATAATGCCGAAGCGATAATTTATCGCGATGATTTATTACCACGTGAGGTATTTCGTCCAGGAGATCGCGTTAGAGGTTTACTCTATGCGATAAAACCTGAAGCACGCGGTGCACAATTGTTTGTTAGTCGCACCAAACCAGAAATGTTAATTGAACTATTCCGCGTTGAAGTACCAGAAATTGGTGAAGAAATGTTGGAAATTAAAGGTGCAGCTCGTGATCCAGGTTCTCGTGCAAAAATTGCAGTTAAGAGTAATGACAAGCGTATAGACCCTGTTGGCGCTTGTGTTGGTATGCGTGGTTCACGTGTCCAAGCTGTTTCTGGCGAATTAGGCGGTGAGCGTGTTGATATCGTCTTATATGATGATAATCCAGCACAATTTGTTATTAACGCCATGGCGCCGGCTGAAGTTGCTTCAATCATTGTTGATGAAGACAGCCGCACGATGGATATTGCAGTTGAAGAAGGCAACTTAGCCATGGCCATTGGCCGTAGTGGTCAAAATGTACGTTTAGCGAGCCAACTGACCGGTTGGGAGTTAAATGTCATGACGGTTGCTGACATGAATGAAAAGCACCAAGCAGAAAATGATAAGGTGTTAACCTTATTTACTGAAAAATTAGATATTGATGAAGATTTTGCCACATTGCTTGCTGATGAAGGTTTTACCTCATTAGAAGAAATTGCTTATGTTCCAGCTTCTGAGTTGCTGGAAATTGACGGTTTAACTGAAGAAATCGTTGAAGAATTAAGAGATCGTGCAAAATCAGCCTTAACAACTCAGGCTTTAGCAAGTGAAGAATCACTTGAAAATGCGGAACCAGCCGAAGATCTGTTAAACCTAGAAGGTATGGATCGTCATTTAGCATTTGTATTAGCAAGTCGCGGTGTCATAACACTTGAAGATTTAGCTGAACAAGGTGTCGACGAGATTTCAGATATTGAGGAATTAGATGAAACGAAAGCAGGTGAGTTAATCATGGCTGCACGTAACATCTGTTGGTTTAACGAAGAATAATTATCGCCGGGAGAACAAGTAAATATGGCAGACGTAACTGTAGAAGAACTCGCCAAGCAAGTTGGTACACCGGTTGAGAAATTAGTGGGCCAATTGGCAACGATTGGGATGACAAAATCACCAAATGATTCTGTAACTCAACAAGAACAGCAAGCTTTGCTTGAACATTTAAAAAAGCAGCATGGTGACGAAACATCCGCTCAACCAAGCAAAATGACCTTAAGCCGTAAGAAAAAGTCAACCTTGGTGTTGGGTAGCGGTAGTAAAGCTAAGTCAGTACAAGTTGAAGTGCGCAAAAAGCGTACTTATGTAAAACGTAGTGAGTTAGAAGAGCAGCAATTAGCTGAAGAAAAAGCAAAAGCGGAAGCAGAAGCAAAAGCGAAAGCTGAAGCGGAAGCTAAAGCAAAGGCGGAAGCAGAGGCAAAAGCGAAAGCCGAAGCAGAAGCGAAAGCCAAAGCGGAAGCAGAAGCGAAAGCGAAGGCAAAAGCTGAGGCCGAAGCGAAGGCGAAAGCAAAAGCAAAAGAATCAGCTAACCAGAATGCAGATAAGTCGGAAAAAACCGAAAAAGTTGCTTCAACTGAAAGTGAAGAAGCAAAACGTTTACGACTAATTGCTGAAAAAGAAGCGGAAGCAAAAGCTGAAGCAGAAGCTAAAAAAGCGGCTGAAGCTGCTCGAAAACTAGCGGAAGAAAATGAAGCACGTTGGAAAGCACAAGAAGCTGAGCGAAAAGCACATGAAAATGATGTTGTTCATTTAACTTCGTCAAAATATGCACAAGAAGCAGAAGATGCGGTTGACTCTGAAGGTGAAGGTAACCGCCGCCGCCGTAAGAAAAAAGCAGCACAAGATAAAAATGCTAAGTTAGCTAAAGGCAAAGGTAAGAAAACATTATCAGCACCGCAAAGTTTACAGCATGGTTTTAAAAAGCCAGTTGAAACTAAATTGCAAGAAGTTCGCATTGGTGAAACGATTTCAGTTGCTGAGCTTGCTAACAAAATGTCGGTAAAAGGCGCTGAAGTTGTTAAGGTAATGTTCAAGATGGGGGCGATGGCAACCATCAACCAAGTGATCGACCAAGAAACTGCCGCACTTGTTGCAGAAGAAATGGGCCGTGAAGTGGTATTGGTGAAAGAAAACGCACTAGAAGAAGCGGTTCTTTCTGATCGTGGTGAAGCTGGTGAAGCGATTACGCGTGCGCCTGTGGTAACCATCATGGGGCACGTTGACCATGGTAAAACATCATTACTTGACTATATTCGTGAAGCAAAAGTAGCGGCAGGTGAAGCTGGTGGTATTACTCAACATATCGGTGCTTATCACGTAGAAACCGGTCACGGTATGATCACGTTCTTAGATACTCCAGGTCATGCTGCGTTTACTGCAATGCGTTCTCGTGGTGCTAAAGCGACTGATATCGTTGTTATTGTCGTTGCAGCTGATGATGGTGTTATGCCGCAAACTATTGAGGCAATTCAGCATGCAAAAGCCTCTGAAGCGCCGATTATTATTGCTGTAAACAAAATGGATAAAGAAACAGCTGACCCAGATCGTGTGAAAACTGAATTATCACAACACGATGTTATCCCAGAAGATTGGGGTGGTGATGTTCAGTTTGTTCAAGTTTCAGCAAAAACTGGTTTAGGTATTGATGATTTACTCGATGCGATTTTGTTACAGGCGGAAGTACTTGAACTAAGTGCTGTTGTCGACAAGATGGCAAGCGGTGTAGTGGTTGAATCTAAACTTGATAAAGGTCGTGGGCCAGTTGCCACAATTCTTGTTCAAGAAGGAACATTAAATCAAGGTGATATCGTTCTTTGTGGTTTAGAATACGGTCGTGTTCGTGCAATGCGCGATGAGCTTGGTAAGAGCATTACATCAGCCGGTCCATCTATTCCTGTAGAGATCTTAGGTTTAAGCGGCGTGCCACAATCTGGTGATGAAGCAACAGTTGTTAGAGACGAGAAAAAAGCACGTGAAGTTGCCTTATACCGTCAAGGCAAATACCGCGATGTTAAACTTGCACGTCAACAAAAAGCGAAACTTGAGAATATGTTCTCAGACATGGCTGAAGGCGATGTGTCAGAGGTTAATGTTGTCCTCAAATCAGATGTACAAGGTTCTTTAGAAGCGATTTCAGACTCGTTAGTTAAGCTATCGACTGACGAAGTTAAAGTGAAAATTATTGGCTCTGGTGTTGGTGGCATTACTGAAACGGATGCAACGTTAGCTGCTGCATCGAACGCGATTGTTGTTGGTTTTAACGTACGTGCTGATGCTTCGGCTCGTAAAGTGATTGAAAGTGAAAACTTAGATCTACGTTATTACAGCGTAATTTATCAATTGATTGATGAAGTAAAACAAGCGATGAGCGGTATGCTTGCGCCTGAATTTAAACAAGAAATCATTGGTTTGGCTGAAGTACGTGATGTCTTCAAATCTCCTAAAATTGGTGCTATTGCTGGTTGTATGGTTACAGAAGGTATTATTAAACGTAGCGCGCCAATTCGTGTATTACGTGATAACGTGGTTATCTATGAAGGTGAACTAGAGTCACTAAGACGCTTTAAAGACGACGTTCAGGAAGTTCGTAATGGGACTGAATGTGGTATCGGTGTTAAGAACTACAACGATGTTAAAGTGGGTGACCAAATCGAAGTATTTGAAACTGTTGAAGTTCAACGTACTTTATAAGTAATTAGTCCACTTAGCGGTTAGTAAATAAATGGGGGCTAAGCCCCCATTTTTATCCCAGCAATTTAACTTGTTGTTATTAACTGGGAATGAAGATTGATAGGAGTTTCAATGGCAAGAGAGTTTGCTCGCACCGATAGAGTCGGTCAAGAAATCCAAAAAGAAGTTGCGATGATTATTCAACGCGAAGTGAAAGATCCGCGCTTAGGCATGGTTACGGTTTCAGCTGTTGAGGTGACTCGTGATTTAGCGTATGCAAAGATTTATGTCACCTTTTTTACGTTAGAAGGGCAAAATGTTGATCAATCGGTTGATATTTTAAACGAAGCTGCAGGCTTTATCCGTACATTATTAGCTAAACGAATTAAAGCGCGCATTATGCCTCAATTACGATTTATTTATGATAAATCGATGGTAGAAGGTGTCAGAATGTCTACCTTGGTTGATAAAGCCGTTGCTGAGGATAAGAAAAAATCAGGTCACACAGACTCAGAAGACATCGAGGACGTGTAACTGATGGCTAAACGCAGAAAAGGTCGTCCAGTTCATGGCGTTTTACTTCTCGATAAACCATATGAAGTATCTTCCAACCATGCACTTCAACAGGCAAGACGAATCTACTTCGCCCAAAAAGCAGGGCATACGGGGGCATTGGATCCTTTAGCCACGGGGATGCTACCGATCTGCTTCGGTGAGGCGACTAAATTTTCACAATTTTTATTAGATACCGATAAAACGTATCAAGTAATTGCTAAGTTAGGCATACGGACAACAACGAGTGATGCCGATGGCGAGGTGGTTAGTGAAAAAGCTGTAAACGTTTCACAAGCGCAGTTGGATCAAGCTCTGGATTCATTTCGAGGCATTTCTCAGCAAGTTCCATCGATGTATTCGGCACTAAAGTATCAGGGTCAACCGTTATATAAATACGCGCGAGAAGGTATTGAAGTTGAGCGAGAAGCACGAGAGATAAATGTGTTTCGCCTTGAGCTTCTTCGTTTTGAAGATGATGAGGTTGAGTTAGTACTGCATGTGTCAAAAGGGACTTATATTCGCACTATTGTTGATGATTTAGGTGAGTTGCTTGGCTGTGGGGCTCATGTTTCGATGTTGAGACGTTTAAGTGTTGGAAACTATCCCGTTGATAAAATGGTGACCATGGAAACACTCGAAACGTTATTAGAACAAGCAAAAGAGCAAGGAGTCTCGCCATCTACATTACTTGATCCATTATTACTCCCAATGGAAACGGCAGTCGATGGTTTACCTTGCGTATTTGTGGATGCGATGTCTGCAAGCTATCTACGCCATGGAAACCCAGTACAAGTTTCTGGAGCACCAGCTAATGGCCTTGTACAAGTGCATATTGACGATGGCGATATTAAAGAGTTTATCGGCGTTGGTGCTATCGATGATCAAGGTTTAGTGGCACCCAAACGTATTACCGTTGTCGATGAGTATTAATTTTATCGATTGTTTAAGATTGGGCTTGCATTGTTAGGGTTTGTTGATAGAATACGCGCTCTTTTATCACCTTGCTGAATTAGTGTTTGGCTTGGTGATGTTATATACCTTCGGGTAATTATTTAAACACTAAGGATTTATTATGTCTTTATCAGCTGCTGAAAAAGCTGCAATCGTTGCAGAATATGCACGTGGAGAAGGTGACACAGGTTCACCAGAAGTTCAAGTTGCATTATTAACAACACAAATTAACCAATTACAAGGTCACTTTAAAGAGCACATCCATGATCATCACTCACGTCGTGGTTTATTGCGCATGGTAAGTCAACGTCGTAAGTTACTTGACTACTTAAAAGGTAAGAGCTTAGATCGTTACTCTTCATTGATCGAAAAATTAGGCTTACGTCGTTAATAATTGACTAAAGCATGATTAAGAAAAGGAGCCTAGTGGCTCCTTTTTTGTTGCTCATTCTTAAACCACCTACTTTAGTAGGTGGTTATTATTAAAAAGGCTATATCTGAAATATCTACTCATGTTTAATCGCTTTTGATTTTTAGCAGAAGTCAGAAGGAGAAAAAACATGAGTAGATATGAGCAAGCATCGCATGTATTTTGGCGTTGTCAATATCATATCGTTTGGACACCTAAGTATCGTTTTAAAATCTTAAAAAATAACATAGGTAAAGATGTTTATAGGTTTATTCATATTTATTGTGAAAAACTAGGTGTAGTTGTAATGGAGCTGAATGTACAGATAGACCATGTTTATTTAGTAGTGAAAGTACCCCCCAAATTGTCGATATCTAAGTTAATGGGGTGTCTCAAAGGTAGAGTAGCTTTAAAGCGTTTTAGTAAATATCCTCACCTAAGGAAAAACAAAGCCTGGGGCGGTCGCTTTTGGCAAAGAGGTTACTTTGTTGATTCGGTAGGTGTAAACGAAGAAATAATAAGGCGATATGTACGACACCAAGATAAACAAGAAAAGCTGGAAGAACGAAGGCAGATGAACCTGCTAGGGTAAAATGGCCCCCTTGTTTAGGGGGCTAATGCAAAGCCACCTTCTTTAGAAGGTGGATTATTTACTTATACGGCCAACTTCACGACGTGAAGACCGAGCACGTTAATAAAATAGTCCTAATGGAGAGTTTTTAGTATTTCCCGCAGACCTGTGACAGCATGAGCGCTATATTTAATTTATTTGGGTCGTCCTGCTAATAAAGCGAACCTGGGTTTTTCTCTAATTAATTGCTAATTAACCTCTTTTTGTTATAACTTCACAATTATCATCATCTTATGTATATTGTATATTTTTTGCGTGGCTATCGTGTTATATAAGACAAGTCTTATTATCACCGACGTTTGTATAATGGTTTCATTGTTATAATTTAAAAAGGAGTTTGTTTTGTTCGTTAAGTATCGCTTTTTAGTTTTTGCTCTTTTTTTGGCTTTTCCTGTACAAGCCAAGAACTTTAATTTAATTGCACTAAATAATGTCGAAAGTGAGAGGGATTGCTTTAGCAATGAATTCCAATCGTATGATTCATGGTTTAACTGGCTATATTTAAAAAAAGAAAAGTCTTTTGCTCAACGTAACGTAAAAAATGCGGAGCAAAAACTAAAGCAATGGGAAAAGTCTTTCACTACGACATTTTCAAAGGATAGATTTAATCAAGCCAAACAAGAATTAGCGTGTAGTTTTATAGAATACACAGTTAATAACGCTAAAGTTAGTGCAATGAACATTAAGCCAAAAGAAGTTAAGAATCCTCCCGTTATTCTTTATAACCGAGGCGGTACTCGAACTTATGGTGGTTTGGTTTTCGGGCATGCAGCATTTGAACTTTTCCCGATTGCGCTTCAAGGGTTCGCGATCATTGCTAGCAACTATAGAGATGATGAAGTTTATGGCACTGACAATATTGATGAGGTAACCGCTTTAGTTGATATCGCACAACAAACGCCAGAGCTAAACGCTGAAAAAATAGGCGTCTATGGCATAAGTCGCGGTGGAATGACCTCATTTCAAGTGGCTAAAGCTATACCGAGCAGAATTGCTGCTATAGCAACCATAAATGGCGTGACAGATAGTAGAATATGGGCTGAAGAAAGAGAAGGCATTGCACACAATATTTCAATAATACCTGGATACCAACAAAGCCCTGAAAGTATTCATAATGCGATGTCCCCAACAAGATGGATAGACAAAACAGCTGATGTACCCGTGCTAGTACTACATGCGAGAGATGACGATAAGGTTGGTGCTCTGCAGTCTATAAAGTTAGCAGAGCAGCTAGCATTGAATAATCGAGTATTTAAGTTGAAAATCTTTGAAGATGGTGGGCATTGGTTATCAGGTCACAGAGAAGAAGCAAGGCAGGATGTTACAAATTGGTTTAAGTTGCATTTGCGCTAGGCTTTTTTGGCAACGTTAAATAGGTTTAGATTGGTTTAAAAAAGACTAAAACTCAATAACTTGCAAAATAAGAACAATGTTGAAGAAGTGCTTAAAAACGACATCGAACTTTATATTACTGTGAGAACAAAAGCGCTGTTAAATAGATTATTTTTTCACTTCGTTAATCGCAATAGCTCTTTCGTTAAGTTATGGAAGTGAGCTATTTAGTGGAGCTAACAGCGAACTAAGACCATATTTAATGATTTTTGCGGGCTTTGTATTTGGGCTTGGTCTTGATATGTTACGAGAACAAGACGACGTTAAATTGTTACAACGTGCTCAGCAGCTCTTAAGTCGAGAGGACAATGAAACCAAAGCTGGTGATTAGCCAAGGTCTTACCAAAGGCATACAGAAAATAAGGTCGCAGCTGCGACCTTAATCTTTTGCACGATAAATTAAGCTTTATTAGGAATGATCTGGATCTCTACTCGGCGATTTAATGCACGATTTGACGGCGTATCATTACTGACGATTGGTTGACTTTCGCCAAAACCGGTGACTTTTAATCTATTCTCAATAATGTTTTGCTTCACCAAATAATCTTTAACGCTTTGAGCACGTTTCATTGACAATGTTTGGTTATATTGATCGCTACCTGTGTTATCCGTATGTCCCTCAATGCTCAGTAAGGTTTTTTCATATTTTGCTAGAACTTTTGCGATATCATTAAGCGTTACATGAAAACCTGTACTGATATACGACTGATCAGTTGCAAAGGTGATATTTGATGGCATCACTAAGCGGATGTTGTCTCCTTCACGGACAACGTCGATACCTGAACCTGATAACTCTTTACGAAACTCTTGCTCTTGTTTATCCATGTAATCGCCAATTGCTGCACCTGCAATTGCACCAATGGCAGCGCCCCAAACTAAGCGTTTGTCCTTGTGATTAGCTGTAGCTTTGCCAAGAACAGCACCAGCGACCGCTCCAATTGCAGCGCCTTTTTCGGCATTAGTCGACGCGCAGCCGCTAATGATTAAACTCGTTGAGAGTAAAGATATGGTTAGCGTTTTTGATAACATGAGAATCCTTATATTTTTTATTGAAGACTTAGCTAAATCAATTTTGAGAAAAGTTTAGTGAATATTATAACGTAAAGTGAAGTAAGTTTTAGTGACATATTTGTGCGATAATCTTACAAAGTTTCTCTTGTTACTAAAATAGTACTTGAGTAACGCAGTTGACACAGTATAATAGCGCTTCACTTCTCGAGTATCTCTTAATTCCCTTTAAAAACTAAGATTCACCCGACAAGTGTAAGTAAAATTTAGGGGTATAGTTCCAATTGGTAGAACAGCGGTCTCCAAAACCGACGGTTGGGAGTTCGAATCTCTCTACCCCTGCCAAATTTCAATAACTTGCAGTGACGCTTGTTATTAAACGCTTCCCTCGGGGAGCATTGATGTCTAACCAAGACGAGTTTTATAGGTCAGTATTATGAATGCAAGTACAGAAAACCAAGAAAGTGGTTCTCTAGATTCGTTAAAATGGGGTGTTGCTATCCTAATTTTAGCCGCAGCGGTTGCTGGTAATTATATTTACGGTGAAATGTCAGTATTATTGCGTGCAGCCGGAGTTGTTATCGCGGTGATTATTGCTGGTTTGATTGCCATGCAAACTGCTAAAGGAAAAGAAGCAATAAGCTTTGCTAAAGAATCTCGTACTGAGGTGCGTAAAGTAGTTTGGCCGACTCGCCAAGAAGCTATTCAAACGACAGGTATTGTATTGCTAGCTACGTTAATCATGTCATTGATTTTATGGGGCTTGGATTCTATTTTGTTTGAACTGGTGGGTTTTGTCACCGGATTTAAGGTGTAATTATGACTGACGAAAACACGAATGTAGACAGTGTCACAGAAACTGATAGCAACAAGCCAAAGTTGCGTTGGTATGTTGTTCAAGCTTTTTCTGGCTATGAAGGCCGTGTTCAAAAAACATTAATGGAACATATTGAAATCCATGGTCTACAAGACAAGTTTGGTCAAATATTAGTACCAACAGAAGAAGTTGTTGAGATGCGTGCCGGTCAAAAGCGTAAGAGTGCACGTAAGTTCTTCCCTGGTTATGTCCTTGTTCAAATGGCGATGGATGAAGAAGCGTGGCATTTAGTGAAAAGTGTACCGCGTGTCCTTGGCTTTATCGGTGGTACGAGTGATCGCCCAGCGCCAATTACCCAAAAAGAAGCAGAGCGCATTTTACAGCGTCTTGAAGACTCTACTGACAAGCCGAAGCCGAAAACCTTGTTTGAAGTGGGTGAGGTGGTTCGTGTTATTGATGGGCCATTTGCAGACTTCAATGGTGTTGTTGAAGAGCTTGATTACGAGAAAAACCGTATTAAGGTATCAGTATTAATTTTTGGTCGTTCAACACCAGTTGATTTAGAATTTTCTCAAGTTGAGAAAGGCTAATTAAAAAAGTCCAAATTTTATTCACTTAGATCTTGAATCGGCAGCGTTGATTAATATATAATCCGCTGCCGATTTTTTTTGATGGTCGAAAAACTATCAAATCAAATCGCAGTTATTAACTCTACGGGGAGCTTTCTCTATCGAATAGTCGATAGTTGAGTGCTCAAAATAGTTGGTGTGATAACAATGCTTTTAAATTTAGCGCACTATGAGCTTATTTTTTATAAGTGATTATTGTTGGAAATTTAAATAACGCAGTTATGACGCCAAATATGAAGAGCAGGCGTTTGTACCCAAACATAGGAATCTTAAAGATGGCTAAAAAAGTCCAAGCTTTAATCAAGCTACAAGTAGCTGCTGGTGCAGCTAACCCGTCACCACCAGTTGGTCCTGCATTAGGTCAACACGGTGTTAACATCATGGAATTCTGTAAAGCGTTCAACGCAAAAACAGATTCTTTAGAAAAAGGCGCTCCAGTACCAGTCGTTATTACTGTGTACAACGATCGTTCTTTCACTTTTGAAACTAAAACGCCACCTGCATCTTTCTTATTGAAAAAAGCGGCTGGTATCAAGAGTGGTTCAGGTCGTCCTAACACTGAAAAAGTGGGTAAAGTTACAACTGCTCAACTTGAAGAAATCGTTAAGACAAAAGAACCTGACTTAACTGCTGGTTCATTGGAAGCCGCAGTGCGTACTATAGCGGGCTCTGCTCGTTCAATGGGTTTAGTGGTAGAGGACTAATCAATGGCTAAATTATCAAAACGCGCTCGTCTTATCCGTGAAAAAGTAGACGTATTAAAAGATTATGAAATCAACGAAGCATTAACACTTTTAAAAGAATTAGCGACGGCTAAATTCAAAGAAAGCGTTGACGTTGCTGTAAACCTTGGCATCGATGCTCGTAAATCAGACCAAAACGTTCGTGGCGCAACTGTATTACCAAATGGTACAGGTCGTGATGTTCGTGTAGCTGTTTTCACTCAAGGTGAAAATGCTGAGAAAGCAAAAGCTGCCGGTGCTGACATTGTAGGTATGGAAGACTTAGCTGAGCAAGTTAAGAAAGGCGAAATGAACTTTGACGTTGTTATCGCTACTCCTGATGCAATGCGTGTTGTTGGTCAATTAGGTCAAGTATTAGGTCCTCGCGGTTTAATGCCTAACCCTAAAGTTGGTACTGTAACTCCTGACGTAGTAACAGCGGTAAATAACGCTAAAGCTGGTCAAATCCGTTACCGTAACGACAAAAACGGTATCATCCATACGACTATCGGTAAGGTTGATTTCGATGACGCTAAGTTAAAAGAAAACTTAGAAGCATTATTGGAAGCGCTTAAGAAAGCAAAACCTGCTAATGCTAAAGGTCAATATATTAAGAAAATTTCTGTATCAACTACTATGGGTGCTGGTGTTAGCATCGACCAAAGTAGCTTAGTACTTTAATTTTCCGTAAAACTTCATTTTTTGAAGCTTTACATGGGCGAGATTGTCGACTATAATTTCGCCCCTTAAATTTTGGTAGGGTTTGCCTTTTGTTAACGTGTTAACGTAAAAGTGCAACCCCCGTCAAAGACCGTAGGAGTAGTTGTTTGGACTACTTAATATCCTACGTAGATGGTGATTACCCAGTATTTCCTTAAATTCTGGTCCTCGCCGTAACGGCCCATAACCTGATTGGTTATGGGGATTGTAAATGCCGGAATATCCGGTTGAACCAGGAGTTAAAGCCAATGGCTATCAATCTTGATGACAAAAAAGCAATTGTTGCTGAAGTTCAAGAAGCTGCCAAAGGCGCTCAATCAGCTGTAATCGCGGATTCTCGCGGTGTATCAGTTGAAGCAATTACTGTATTGCGTAAGCAAGCACGTGAAAACGGTGTATGGATGAAAGTTGTTCGTAACACCCTAGCACGTCGCGCAGTAGAAGGTACTAACTTTTCATGTCTTTCAGACACATTTGTTGGTCCATCTTTAATTGCATTTTCAAACGAGCATCCAGGTGCAGCAGCGCGTATATTCTCAGACTTCGCTAAAACTAACGAAGCCTTTGAATTAAAAGCTGCAGCATACGAAGGTGAAGTTGTAGATGTACAGGTACTTGCTAAGTTACCTACATACGACGAAGCGATTGCACGTTTAATGAGCGCTATGAAAGAAGCATCTGCTGGCAAGCTTTGCCGTACGATTGCTGCAATTCGCGATCAGAAAGAGCAAGAAGCTGCTTAATTGTTGGATTAGTAAAATCCCCAAGCATTCTTTTTGTATTAATAGTTATTAAAATGGCCACGCGGCCGTTTATTGAAACAGGAAATTTAAAATGTCTATTTCTAAAGACGATATCCTAAATGCTATTGCTGAAATGTCAGTAATGGACGTAGTAGAATTAATTGAAGCAATGGAAGAGAAGTTCGGCGTATCTGCTGCTGCTGCTGTTGCTGTTGCTGGTGCTGGCGATGCTGGTGCTGCTGCTGCTGAGCAAACTGAATTCGACGTAATCTTAACTGGTTTCGGCGATAAGAAAGTTGGCGTTATCAAAGCAGTTCGTGGTGCTACTGGTCTTGGCCTTAAAGAAGCTAAAGAGCTTGTTGAAGGTGCACCTAAAGCAATCAAAGAAGGCGTTGACAAAGCTGAAGCTGAAGAGCTTAAGAAAGCTCTTGAAGAAGCAGGCGCTACTATTGAACTTAAGTAATCTGTTATTGACAGATTACGCCTGAAAAGGCAACGGCTGGTGATTTAAACGTCACCGGCCTTTTTGCGCTAAAGTAAGTTGTTTTTTTAAAAGCTGAAAATAAGGTTTTTTTTTAAACAAAAACAGTGCATTATTTGATGTGTGATTACATCACTGCAATACCCTGTCTGATACCAATTGGATTAGATAACCTAAACAAATTGATTGTTAAACGTTATTTAGTCCAATTGGTATTTTAAGGCAGATTCGGCCATAACCAGCAAGCTGAGGAACCCCATGGTTTACTCTTACTCTGAAAAGAAACGTATTCGAAAGGACTTTGGTAAAAGTGCACAAGTGATGGATTATCCATTCTTGTTGTCAATCCAACTCGAATCTTTCCGTAAGTTTATAGATATTGATCCTACTGGTGAAGCGGGCCTAGAGGCAGCGTTTCGTTCTATTTTCCCAATTAAAGCCTATTCTGGTAGCTCAGAATTACAGTATGTAAGCTATCGTTTAGGTGAACCATTATTTGATGTTAAAGAATGTCAAATACGGGGTGTTACCTATTCAGCACCGCTTCGCGTAAAACTTCGTTTAGTCATTTATGACAAAGAAGCGCCAGCGGGCACAGTCAAAGACATTAAAGAACAAGAAGTATACATGGGTGAAATCCCATTAATGACAGACAACGGTACGTTTGTTATTAACGGTACAGAGCGTGTTATTGTTTCGCAATTACACCGTTCTCCGGGTGTGTTCTTTGATCATGATAAAGGTAAGACACACTCATCAGGGAAGGTGCTATATAATGCACGCGTTATTCCTTACCGTGGCTCTTGGTTAGATTTCGAATTTGATCCGAAAGATAATTTGTTCGTACGTATCGACCGTCGTCGTAAGTTACCAGCATCGATTATCTTACGCGCCTTAGAATACTCTACCGAAGAAATTTTAGATATCTTCTATGATACGACTGGCTTTGAAATTAAAGGCGACAAGTTGATCATGGAACTCGTGCCTGAGCGTCTTCGTGGTGAAACAGCAACTTTTGATATCAAAATGCCAAATGGCGATATCTTAGTTGAGCAAGGTCGTCGTATTACTGCTCGTCATATCCGTGAATTGTCAAAAGGCAAAGTGACAGAGCTTGAAGTACCGGCAGAGTACATCGTTGGTCGTGTGTTGTCTAAAGCATACGTTGACGAGTCAACTGGCGAAGTTATCGCGGAAGCAAATGACGAGTTAACATTAGAATTGTTAGCTGCGCTAAGTCAAGCTGGCCATAAAGTAATTTCTACTTTGTATATGAACGAATTTGACGTTGGTTCATATATGTCGGATACATTACGTATCGACTCTACAACGAATCGTTTAGAAGCGTTAGTTGAAATTTATCGCATGATGCGTCCTGGTGAACCACCAACAAAAGATGCAGCTGAAGCGTTATTCGCAAACTTATTCTTCTCACTTGAGCGCTATGACCTTTCTACTGTTGGTCGTATGAAGTTCAACCGTCGTGTTGGCCGTGACGTTGAAACTGGCGAAGGCGTTTTATCAAACGATGACATTATTGCGGTAATGAAAACGTTAATTGATATTCGTGATGGTAAAGGTGAAGTTGATGATATTGATCACTTAGGTAACCGTCGTATTCGTAGCGTAGGTGAAATGGCTGAAAACCAATTCCGTGTTGGTTTAGTACGTGTTGAGCGTGCCGTGCGTGAACGTTTATCATTAGGTGATCTTGATGCGGTAATGCCACAAGATTTAATCAATGCTAAGCCGATTTCTGCTGCTGTTAAAGAGTTCTTTGGTTCGTCTCAATTGTCACAATTTATGGACCAAAACAACCCATTATCAGAAGTTACCCACAAGCGTCGTATTTCTGCGTTAGGCCCAGGTGGCTTAACTCGTGAACGTGCAGGCTTCGAAGTTCGTGACGTACATCCAACTCACTACGGTCGTGTATGTCCAATCGAAACGCCTGAAGGTCCAAACATCGGTTTGATTAACTCGTTATCGTGTTATGCGCGTACAAACGACTACGGTTTCTTGGAAACCCCTTATCGTCGTATCGTCGATGGTGTTGTTACTGATGAAGTCGATTATTTGTCAGCGATTGAAGAAGGTAACTTTGTTATCGCACAAACAAGTGCTGAAGTTGATGAAAATGGTAAGTTAGTTGATGGTCTAGTTAACTGTCGTTATAAGAACGAATTTACCTTAATGTCAGCAGACCAAGTTCAATATATGGACGTTTCACCACAGCAAATCGTTTCTGTTGCTGCATCACTTATCCCGTTCCTAGAGCACGACGATGCTAACCGTGCATTGATGGGATCAAACATGCAACGTCAAGCGGTTCCAACATTGAAAGTGGACAAGCCACTCGTTGGTACTGGTATGGAGAAGATCGTTGCGGTTGACTCTGGTGTAACAGCGGTTGCAAAACGTGGTGGTGTTGTCGATTACGTTGATGCTTCTCGTATCGTTGTAAAAGTTAATGAAAATGAAATGGTTCCTGGTGAAGCAGGTATCGATATTTATAACTTAACCAAGTACACACGTTCTAACCAAAATACCTGTATTAACCAACGTCCTACGTGTCGTGTTGGTGAGCCTGTTGTTCGTGGTGACGTATTAGCTGATGGTCCATCTACTGACTTAGGTGAATTAGCACTTGGTCAAAACATGCGTATCGCATTCATGCCTTGGAATGGTTATAACTTCGAGGATTCGATGTTGCTTTCTGAGCGTGTTGCTCAAGAAGACCGTTTCACAACGATTCATATTCAAGAATTAAGCTGTATCGCTCGTGATACTAAGCTTGGTGCTGAAGAGATCACTGCCGATATTCCAAACGTTGGTGAATCAGCGCTTTCTAAACTTGATGAATCAGGTGTTGTTTACATCGGTGCTGAGGTTAAAGGTGGTGACATCTTAGTGGGTAAAGTTACTCCTAAAGGTGAAACACAATTAACACCAGAAGAAAAACTTTTACGTGCAATTTTCGGTGAGAAAGCTGCAGATGTTAAAGATAGCTCTTTACGTGTTCCAAATTCAGTATCGGGTACGATTATTGATGTTCAAATCTTTACTCGTGACGGTGTTGAAAAAGATAAACGTGCTTTAGAAATCGAAGAGATGCAACTCAAGCAAGTCAAGAAAGACTTAGGTGATGAGTTCAGCATATTAGAAGATGGTATTTATGCACGTGCTAAGAAGTTGTTATTGTCGGCTGGCTTAAACGATTCAGACTTAAACAGCATGTCTCGTGACAAGTGGTTAGTGCAAAATCTAGCTAACGAAGAGCATCAAGCTGAATTAGAGCAAATTGCTGAGCAATATGACAACATCAAAGCTGACTTTGATAAGAAGTATGAAGTTAAGCGTCGTAAGATCACTCAAGGTGATGACTTAGCACCGGGTGTATTGAAAATTGTTAAGGTTTACTTAGCGGTTAAACGTCGTATCCAGCCAGGTGATAAAATGGCCGGTCGTCACGGTAACAAAGGTGTAATTTCAAACGTTGTTCCTGTCGAAGACATGCCTTATGACGAAAACGGTGTTCCAGTCGATATCGTACTTAACCCATTGGGTGTACCTTCTCGTATGAACATTGGTCAGATTCTAGAAACGCACTTAGGTATGGCAGCTCGTGGTATCGGTGAAAAGATTAACCGTATGCTAGAAGAGCAGCGTGAAATTGCTAAATTACGTGAATTCTTGAAAGAAGTTTACAACTTAGGTGAATCTCGCCAAGAAGTTGATATTGATAGCTTCTCTGATGACGAAGTCATGCGTTTAGCGAACAACTTACGTGCAGGTTTACCAATTGCAACACCGGTATTTGATGGTGCTAGCGAAAAAGAAATTAAAGAACTGTTTAAGCTTGCTGATATGCCAGAAAGCGGTCAGTTCACGTTAACAGATGGTCGTACAGGTCGCACATTTGAGCGCCCAGTAACTGTCGGTTACATGTACATGCTCAAACTCAACCACTTAGTGGATGACAAGATGCATGCTCGTTCTACCGGTTCATACTCACTTGTTACTCAGCAACCACTTGGTGGTAAAGCTCAGTTCGGTGGTCAGCGTTTCGGTGAGATGGAGGTGTGGGCACTTGAAGCATATGGTGCTGCATATACACTTCAAGAAATGCTTACGGTTAAGTCGGATGATGTTAACGGTCGTACAAAAATGTACAAGAACCTTGTTGACGGCGATCACCGTATGGAGCCAGGCATTCCTGAGTCATTCAATGTATTGCTTAAAGAGATCCGCTCTTTAGGTATTAACATTGAATTAGACCAAGAGTAATTGGAACGGGAAATAACTGAGCCTAATCAGTAAGCGAAGTAGGTAGCTAATCCCTACCTACTTCTCAAGATTAACTCCGACAGGAGACAGAGTGTGAAAGATTTACTTAAGTTTCTTAAGCAACAAAATCAAACTGAAGAATTCGATGGCATTCGCATCGGATTAGCATCACCCGATATGATCCGTTCATGGTCATACGGTGAAGTAAAGAAACCTGAGACGATTAACTATCGTACCTTTAAGCCAGAGCGTGATGGTTTATTCTGTGCGCGCATCTTTGGTCCAGTAAAAGACTATGAATGTCTTTGTGGTAAGTACAAGCGTCTTAAGCACCGTGGTGTTATTTGTGAAAAATGTGGCGTAGAAGTTACATTAACTAAAGTTCGTCGTGATCGTATGGGGCACATTGAATTGGCGAGCCCAGTTGCCCATATTTGGTTCCTAAAATCATTACCTTCTCGTATTGGTTTATTACTTGATATGACCTTGCGTGATATCGAGCGTGTGCTTTATTTTGAATCATATGTTGTTACTGAACCAGGTATGACAACATTAGAGAAAAGCCAAATATTAACCGAAGAAGAGTACCTAGATGCGTTAGAAGAACACGGTGACGAGTTCGACGCTAAAATGGGTGCTGAAGCGGTATTAGCGTTACTTCAACAAATCGATTTGGAAGGCGAAGTAGCGCAAATGCGTGAAGAGTTGCCAGAGATCGGTTCTGAAACCAAGCGCAAGAAAATCACTAAGCGTTTGAAGTTAATGGAAGCCTTCGCTCAATCTGGTAACAAGCCAGAGTGGATGATTATGTCGGTATTACCGATTCTTCCACCAGATTTGCGTCCATTAGTACCGCTCGATGGCGGTCGTTTCGCAACATCTGATTTGAACGATTTATATCGTCGCGTGATTAACCGTAATAACCGTTTGAAGCGTCTTCTTGACCTTGTTGCTCCAGATATTATCGTACGTAACGAAAAACGTATGTTACAAGAGTCAGTTGATGCCTTATTAGATAACGGTCGTCGTGGTCGTGCGATTACGGGTTCTAACAAGCGTCCATTAAAATCTCTTGCTGATATGATCAAAGGTAAGCAAGGTCGTTTCCGTCAAAACCTTCTCGGTAAGCGTGTTGACTATTCTGGCCGTTCTGTAATTACCGTTGGTCCAACGTTACGTTTGCATCAGTGTGGTCTTCCTAAGAAGATGGCGCTTGAGTTATTCAAACCATTTATCTATGGAAAATTAGAAGCACGTGGTTTAGCGACAACAATTAAAGCGGCTAAGAAATTAGTTGAGCGTGAAGGCGCAGAAGTATGGGATGTTTTAGACGAAGTAATTCGTGAACATCCGGTAATGCTTAACCGTGCACCAACCCTTCACAGACTTGGTATCCAAGCGTTTGAACCTGTACTTATTGAAGGTAAAGCAATCCATTTGCATCCATTAGTTTGTGCGGCGTATAACGCTGACTTCGATGGTGACCAAATGGCCGTTCACGTGCCACTAACACTAGAAGCTCAGTTAGAAGCGCGTGCGTTAATGATGTCTACCAACAACGTGCTATCTCCTGCAAACGGTGATCCAATTATCGTACCATCACAAGACGTTGTACTTGGTCTTTACTACTTAACGCGTGAGCGTGTTAATGGTTTAGGTGAAGGCATGGTCTTTGCTGATACGAAAGAAGCGGAAAAAGCTTACCGTACAGGCGTTGCTGAATTACATGCACGTGTAAAAATTCGTATTACTGAACACGTTCGCAATCGCGAAGGTGAATTAGTGACAACAACGAGTCTACGTAACACGACAGTTGGTCGTGCGATTTTATGGCAAGTGTGTCCTAAAGGCTTACCTTATGAGCTGATTGATCAACCATTAGGTAAAAAGCCAATTTCAAAATTGATTAACCATGCGTACCGTAACTTAGGTTTGAAAGATACCGTAATCTTTGCTGACCACATTATGTATACCGGTTTCCACTACGCAATGGTTGCTGGTGCGTCAGTTGGTATCGACGATATGGTAATTCCAGATGCGAAATACACCATCATCGAAGCTGCTGAAGAAGAAGTTACAGAGATCCAAACTCAGTTTGAACAAGGTCTTGTAACTGCTGGTGAGAAGTACAACAAAGTTATCTATATTTGGTCATCTGCTAACGAAAAAGTATCGAAAGCGATGATGGATAACTTATCGAAAGATCAAGTGGTTAACCGTGACGGTGAGATTGAAGAGCAAGACTCATTCAACTCAATCTTTATGATGGCTGACTCGGGTGCTCGTGGTAGTGCTGCACAAATTCGTCAGCTAGCGGGTATGCGTGGCTTGATGGCAAAACCTGATGGTTCAATCATCGAAACACCAATCACAGCTAACTTCCGTGAAGGTCTAAACGTATTACAATACTTTATTTCGACTCACGGTGCTCGTAAAGGTTTGGCCGATACGGCATTGAAAACAGCTAACTCTGGTTACTTAACGCGTCGTCTAGTTGACGTTGCGCAAGATTTAGTGGTTACCGAGCATGATTGTCAAACTCATGATGGCCTATTAATGACACCACTAATTGAAGGTGGTGATGTAGTAGAGCCGTTACGTGAACGTGTGCTTGGTCGTGTTGTTGCTGAAGACGTTTTAATACCTGGTACTGAAGACGTATTATTAGCTCGTAACACCTTAATTGATGAAAATCTTTGTGATGTTTTAGAAGAACACTCAGTAGACCAAGTTAAAGTACGCTCTATCATTACTTGTGAAACAGACTTTGGTATCTGTGCGCATTGTTATGGTCGTGACTTAGCACGTGGTCATATGATTAACCAAGGTGAAGCGATTGGTGTTGTTGCAGCACAGTCAATCGGTGAGCCAGGTACACAGTTAACCATGCGTACGTTCCACATCGGTGGTGCGGCATCTCGTGCGTCAGCTGAAAACAATGTTCAGGTTAAAAACTCTGGTACGATGAAGCTTCAAAACGCTAAGTTTGTTACCAACAGTGATGGCAACCTTGTTATTGTTTCACGTTCATCTGAATTGACAGTTATCGATGAGCTTGGACGTGAGAAAGAGCGTTATAAAGTTCCTTACGGTGCAGTGCTTTCCAAGAAAGACGGTGAGTCTATTGAAGCGGGCGATGTGATTGCTAACTGGGATCCACATACTCACCCAATCATCACTGAGGTAGCGGGTAAAGTTCAGTTTGTTGAACTTATCGATGGCGTAACTATGGTTCGCCAGACAGATGAACTTACTGGTTTATCTAGCTTAGTTGTTACCGATGTGGGTCAACGTAATGCCGCGGGTAAAGAGATGCGCCCAATGGTTAAACTAGTTGATGCAAAAGGTAAAGACGTGATGATTGCTGGTACCGATATTCCAGCTCAGTATTACTTACCAGGTAACGCGATTGTTAACCTAGAAGATGGTGCTGAAGTTAACATCGGTGACGCGCTTGCTCGTATACCACAAGAAAGTTCAAAAACTCGTGATATTACCGGTGGTCTTCCACGTGTTGCTGACTTGTTCGAAGCGCGTAAGCCTAAACTTCCAGCTATCCTTGCTGAAAAGACAGGTATTATCAGCTTTGGTAAAGAAACCAAAGGTAAAGTTCGCTTACTCATCACTCAGCAAAGTGGTGAAGTTTATGAAGAGATGATCCCTAAAACTCGTCAATTGAACGTGTTCGAAGGTGAGTCAGTACAAAAAGGTGAAGTTATTGCTGATGGTCCAGAGTCTCCACATGACATCTTAAGACTTCGTGGTGTAGCACATGTTGCAAATTACATCGTTAACGAAGTTCAAGAAGTTTACCGTTTACAGGGTGTAAAGATTAACGATAAGCACATTGAAGTTATCGTTCGTCAAATGATCCGTAAGTGTGAGATCTTAGATGCCGGTGATTCAGAATTCTTGAAAGGTGAGCAGGTTGAAGTTGCACGCGTTAAAATTGCTAACCGTGAACTTGAAGCAGCAGGCAAACGTCCAGCAGAATTCGAGATGCAAATGATGGGTATTACTAAAGCATCATTGGCAACTGAATCATTCATCTCAGCAGCATCGTTCCAGGAAACTACACGTGTGTTAACTGAAGCGGCAGTTGGTGGTAAGAAAGATAGCTTACGCGGTTTGAAAGAGAACGTCATTGTTGGTCGTTTGATCCCAGCCGGTACAGGTTATGCTTATCATCAAGAACGAGCAAAAGCACGCGCTGCTGATGTAGAAGAAGAAATCACAGTTTCTGCTGATGAAGCTGCGCAAGCGTTAACTGATGCATTAAATGCTGATTTAACTTCTGGTGCAGATGAGTAGGTAATCATTGCAATAAATAACCTGTCAATTTAACCGAAAGGCTTGACAGGTTAAAGCTTGACCTATAGAATTCCGCGACCCTATATTCTGTACATAATGTACTTTGAATTTAAGGTCGCGGTTTTTCACGTTTATAAGCGGGTAAATTTGGTAAGTTTACCCATGTTTTAATTAATCAGGAGCTATAATGGCAACTATTAACCAATTGGTACGTAAACCACGTGTCAGACAGGTACAAAAAAGTAACGTTCCTGCGTTACAAGCCTGTCCACAACGTCGTGGCGTATGTACTCGCGTATATACAACTACGCCTAAAAAACCTAACTCAGCACTTCGTAAAGTTGCTCGTGTTCGTTTAACTAACGGCTACGAAGTAACTTCATACATCGGTGGTGAAGGTCATAACTTACAAGAGCATAGCGTAATCTTAATCCGTGGTGGTCGTGTTAAAGACTTACCTGGTGTACGTTATCATACCGTTCGTGGCGCATTAGACTGTTCTGGTGTTAACGATCGTAGACAAGGCCGTTCTAAGTACGGTGCAAAACGCCCTAAATCTTAACGGTTTCCGTGAAGTAAGGCCAAATTAACAAATTAACAATTTTGGGTAACCCCTGAATTAAACGGAGAATTTAAGATGCCAAGAAGACGCGTCGTAGGGCAACGTAAAATATTGCCAGATCCTAAGTTCCATAATGAACTTTTAGCAAAATTCATCAACATCCTTATGGTTGATGGTAAAAAATCTACTGCAGAAAAAATCGTTTATGGTGCATTAGACATCTTAGCTGAGAAAGCAGACGGTAAAGAGCACTTAGAGTTATTTGAAGAAGCTTTAGATAACATTCGCCCACAAGTTGAGGTTAAATCTCGTCGTGTTGGTGGTTCTACTTACCAAGTTCCAGTTGAAGTTCGTCCTGTGCGTCGTAACGCGCTAGCCATGCGTTGGTTAGTTGAAGCAGCTCGTAAACGTGGTGAAAAATCAATGGCTCAACGCCTTGCTAACGAAATGCTAGATGCATCAGATAGCAAAGGTGCTGCGGTTAAGAAACGTGAAGACGTTCACCGTATGGCCGAAGCGAACAAAGCGTTCGCTCACTATCGCTGGTAATCACGATAGTAAAAAAATGAATGGCGTAGTTGTTGGTTTCATAAATCTGCAACTACGCCTTTCTACTATAGCTTAATTGGAATCAATCAAGGTTATAGTCAAATGAGGTTAGTTTTGACGTTATTTGAATATATCTTTAGTAATAAAGGAAGAATAGAGTGGCTCGTATCACCCCTATAGAGCGTTACCGAAATATTGGTATTTGTGCTCACGTAGATGCTGGCAAAACGACAACAACAGAGCGCGTTTTGTTCTATACTGGTTTGTCTCACAAAATTGGTGAGGTGCACGATGGTGCAGCGACAATGGACTGGATGGAACAAGAACAAGAGCGTGGCATTACCATTACTTCTGCAGCAACAACATGTTTCTGGAAGGGGATGGATGCCCAGTTTGATGATCACCGTATTAATATCATCGACACACCAGGTCACGTTGACTTCACCATTGAAGTAGAACGTTCTTTGCGTGTATTAGATGGTGCAGTATTGGTGCTTTGTGCATCTTCAGGTGTACAGCCTCAAACTGAAACTGTTTGGCGTCAAATGGAAAAATACTCTGTTCCACGCATGGTATTCGTCAATAAGATGGATCGCGCTGGTGCAAGCTTCCTTAATGTTATCGAACAAATGAAAAAACGTTTAGGTGCCAATGCGGTGCCTATTCAGTTACCTATTGGCGCAGAAGAAAATTTTAAAGGTGTCGTTGATCTGATCAAAATGAAAGCCATTAATTGGAATGAAGCAGATCAAGGGATGACTTTTACTTACGACCCTATCCCAGCGGATATGCAGGAGTTAGCTGAAGAATGGCGTGAAAATCTTGTTTCTGAAGCAGCAGAAGCGAATGACGAGTTAATGGAAAAATACCTTGAAGAAGGTGACTTGTCTGAAGTTGAAATTAAAACCGCATTACGCGAACGCACGCTACGCAATGAAGTTATTTTATGTACCTGTGGTTCAGCGTTTAAGAACAAAGGCGTTCAAGCAGTACTAGATTGCGTTGTTGAATATATGCCGTCGCCTACTGAAGTTGAAGCGATCAAAGGTATCAATAACGACAAAGAAGAGTCTGAAGGCGTTCGTGAAGCCGATGACAATGCGCCGTTTGCTGCGCTAGCGTTTAAAATTGCGACCGACCCGTTCGTTGGTACATTAACGTTCTTCCGTGTGTATTCTGGTGTAGTAAAAACAGGTGATAGTGTTTTCAATCCTGTTAAAGGTAAGAAAGAACGTTTTGGTCGTATTGTGCAGATGCACTCGAACGATCGTCAAGAAATTAAAGAAGTTCGAGCCGGCGACATCGCAGCGGCTATTGGTTTGAAAGACGTTACCACAGGTGACACGTTATGTGATGCTAATCATGTGATCACACTTGAGCGTATGGAATTTCCTGAACCGGTTATTTCAGTTGCGGTTGAGCCAAAAACTAAAGCTGACCAAGAAAAAATGGGTATTGCTTTGGCAAAACTTGCTGCTGAAGATCCATCATTTAGAGTCGAAACTGACGATGAAACGGGTCAAACGATTATTTCGGGTATGGGTGAGTTGCACTTAGACATTATCGTCGACCGTATGAAGCGTGAATTCTCTGTTGATTGTAATGTCGGTAATCCGCAAGTATCGTATCGTGAAACCATTCGTTCTACTGTCGAAGTTGAAGGTAAGTTTGTTCGTCAGTCTGGTGGTCGCGGTCAATTTGGTCATGTATGGCTGAAAATGGAACCATTACCAGAAGGTTCAGGTTTTGAATTTGTCAACGAAATCGTTGGTGGTGTGGTACCTAAAGAATATATCCCTGCTGTAGAGAAAGGTTGTCGCGAACAAATGGATTCTGGTGTATTAGCTGGATTCCCAATGTTAGACGTTAAAGTCACCTTATACGATGGTTCATACCATGATGTTGACTCAAACGAAATGGCATTCAAAGTTGCTGCTTCAATGGGCTTTAAAAAAGGTGCAATGCAAGCAAAACCGGTATTACTTGAGCCGATGATGCAAGTAGAGGTGACAACGCCTGAAGAAAATATGGGCGATGTCGTCGGTGATTTAAACCGTCGTCGTGGCCTAATTGAAGGTATGGATGAAGGTCCTGCGGGCTTGAAAGTTGTTAATGCATTAGTTCCACTTGCGGAGATGTTTGGTTATGCAACCGATCTGCGTAGTGCAACTCAAGGCCGTGCATCATACGCAATGGAATTTAAACAATACAATGAAGCGCCAAAAGCGGTTGCTGATTCTGTGATTGAAGGACGTGGCGGTAGCATTCAATAGCCGTCTGGTGCTTTAATAGCGCCACATAGCAAGATTTTGAAAGCCTGATACAAAGTTGTTATTAGGTTTTCAATATAAAACAAGCTCCCAGTGAGTTTGTTCTAAGATGAAGTGTTAAATTTTGGTTTTGACATGGGTAGATACCTTATCTAAAATTGATGGTTTAACGCGACATCTTTTAACTCTCGCTGAGAGGATAAATAATTTAATTTAAATGATATCTTTTTAAGGTAAATGAAAAATGGCTAAAGAAAAATTTGAACGTTCGAAACCGCATGTAAACGTTGGTACAATCGGACACGTTGACCACGGTAAAACTACGTTAACAGCTGCTATCTCAGCAGTATTAACAAAAACTCACGGTGGTGA